>JBFIOX010000355.1:0-1587 GCA_041610455.1 Gemmatimonadota bacterium | reverse complement strand
GTTCACGGCGTTCCTGGAGGCCGACCAGGACCGGGCGCCGGCGGACCGCGTGGCGCTCGTGGGCGTCGAGGCGGCGGGACGGGGGCTCGACACGGGCCGGCACGCGGCGTCCCTGACGGCCGGGCGGCCGGGCGTCCTGCACGGCAACTACAGCTACCTTCTCCAGGATGCGGGGGGTCAGGTGACCCCGGCCCATTCCGTGTCGGCCGGACTCGACTATCCCGGCGTGGGGCCGGAGCACGCCTGGCTCAAGGACACCGGGCGGGTGCGCTACGAGGCGGTGACCGACGACGAGGCGCTCGCCGCCTTCCAGGACCTGTGCCGGCTCGAAGGCCTCATCCCGGCCCTCGAGAGCGCCCACGCCCTGGCGGGGTTGGCCCGCGAGGCCGACCGTTGGGCGGACCGCGACGTGCTCCTGTGTCTGAGCGGCCGGGGCGACAAGGACGTGGCCGAAGTGGCCCGGCTGCTGGGCGGCCGACCTTCCGGGGAGGACTGACCGATGGCCTGGATCGCCTACGTGGAGCCCGAGGGGATCCCGCCCGAGGACCGGATCGAGGACCCCGACAACATCCTCCGCATCCATGGGGTGCACGCGCGTACCCTGCTGCTCCACTACGACCTGTACGGGGAGCTGATGTACGCGCCGGGGCCCCTGTCGCGCGTGCGGCGCGAGATGATCGCCGTCACCGTCTCCGCGCTCAACGGGTGCCACTACTGAGTGCGGCATCACGGAGAGGGTCTCCGTCGATTGCTGAGCGAAGAGGGGAAGGACCCGGAGACGGCCGCGGCCTTGATCGAGGCGCTGCGCACCGACCACGGGACCGCGCGCGTGAGCTCGGCCGAGCGCGCCATGCTCGACTATGCGGCCAAGCTCACCAAGACGCCGGGCGCCATGCGCGAGGAGGACGTGGCGGCGCTGCGGGCCGAGGGGTTCGACGACCTGGCCATCCACGACATCTGCGCCATTACGGGCTACTACGCCTTCGTCAACCGGATCGCCGATGGGCTCGGCGTCGAGCTCGAGCCGGGGATGCGCGAAGCCGCGCGCGGCTCGCGGGAGGGGCCCTGATGGCCCTCACGCAGGTCGACCACCTGGTGTACGCGGCGCCCGACCTGGAGACCGGGGTGGCGCGCGTGGCCGAGACGCTGGGCGTCGAGCCGGCGCCCGGGGGCCGCCACCCCGACTGGGGGACGCGCAACTATCTCGTCGCGCTCGGCGCCCGCTCCTACCTCGAGATCATCGGCCCCGACCCGGAGGGCATCCAGCCCGACGGTCCGCTCATGTTCGGGCTCCACGCGCTGGGCGAGCCGCGATTGGTGACCTGGGCCGCGCAGACGTCCGAGCTCGGTCCGCTCGTGGCCGAGGCCAAGCAGGTGGGCGTCGACCTGGGCGACGTGCTGGCCGGCAGCCGCACCCGACCGGATGGGTCGGCGGTGCGCTGGCACATCAGCGATCCCACCCTGCTGCACGGCGACGGGCTGGTACCCTTCTTCATCGACTGGGCCGACAGCGAGCACCCGGCGACGCGGGCGCCGCAGGGCGGCCGTCTGGTAGGGCTGCGCGGCGAGCACCCGGACCCCGAGGGG
>JBFIOX010000354.1:0-1632 GCA_041610455.1 Gemmatimonadota bacterium | reverse complement strand
GTCAAGCCGGGCTACAGGAGCTGGCGGGGCACGCCACGCTTCTCTTCTACATGACGGAAGAGGGACAAGAGGGGCGCAACGCATTCCTCGAAAAGCGGGCGCCCGAGTTCCGCAAGTTCCCGTGGCGCCCGTGATCGGCCGGCCTACCTAGGCTGGCGCGTGTCCACGCGCGCCTGGATCGCCGGCGCACGCCTGCCCACCCTCCCTGCGGCGGTGGGACCGGTGCTCATGGGGGGCGGGCTGGCGTGGTGGGCCGGGCGGTTCGAGCCGCTCCCGTTCACGGCAGCGCTCGTCGCGGCCCTGTTCATCCAGATCGGCACCAACCTGGCCAACGATTACTCCGACTACGTGCGCGGCGCGGATACCGCCGAGCGGCTGGGTTCGCCTCGCGTGACGCAGACCGGACAGCTCCGGCCCGAACGGGTGAAGGCGGGCGCGGCACTGTGCTTCGGGCTTGCGCTCGCGGTGGGGGTCTATCTCGTGGTGCGGGCCGGGTGGCCGATCGTGTGGATCGGGCTGGCCTCGATTGCCGCGGGGGTTCTTTACACGGGAGGTCCCTGGCCCTTCGGCTACCACGCGCTCGGAGACGTGTTCGCGTTCGTCTTCTTCGGCCCGGTCGCGGTCGCCGGCACCTACTACGTGCAGACGCTCGAGTGGAGCGTCGGCGCGCTGTGGGCGGGGGTGGGTGTGGGGGCCATCACGACGGCCATCCTGGTGGTGAACAATCTCCGGGACCGCGACACGGATCGCGCCGCAGGCAAGCGCACCGTGGCCGTGCTCATCGGGCGCCGCGCGAGCCAACTCGAGTACACGGCCCTCTTCGCGGTCGGAGGGCTGGTCCCGCTGTTGGGCGTACTCCGCGGGGGCTGGCCCCACGCGACGCTGCTCGCCTGGGGCGCCCTGGCGCTCGCCATCCCCGCCCTACACACCCTGTGGACGTATCGCGATCCGCGTCTGCTGAACCCCGTGCTCCGCGCGACGGCGCGCGCGGCGGGGCTGTACGGCCTACTGTTCGCGATCGGCTGCCTCGCGTGAGCCTCGCCGCACGGATCGAGGCCGCACGAGGCGCGGCCCTCCTGGCCGAGGGGAAGACCTGGGAGTACGCCGATCTCTTGGTGGCCGCGCGCCGCGTCGCGGATCACGTGCGTGACCCTCTGAGCCCGGAGCGCCCGATCGTGGCGATCGCCTCCGACTTGGTGCCCGAGGCGGTGATCGCGCTCCACGGGGTGGTGCGGGCGGGGGCCGTGCTCTCGCCGATCCCGCCCGCTTGGCGGCCCGACGAGTGGGACCGTTACGTCGACTTCGTGTCGCCCGATGCGGCCCTCGTGACGAGCGCCGGGACGCCCCCGCCCGCCGGCTGGGGCTCCCGGCGCATCGCGCTGTCGGACGGGACCGCGCTGGCCCTGTGGCATCGGACGCGTGACCGGGATGCCGTCGGGTCACGCCAGGGTCCTCCCGACGCCGACGGGCCGACCCGACGCCGGGCCGTCCTCCCCGCTGGTACCGACGTGCTCCTCTGGACCTCGGGCACCGTGGGACGCCCGAAGGTGGTGTGCCATGCGTGGGATGCCTTGCTGGCGAACGCCGAGGCGGCCAACCGGCGGCTCGGCGCGGCGGCACACGACCGCTGGC
>JBFIOX010000353.1:0-1684 GCA_041610455.1 Gemmatimonadota bacterium | reverse complement strand
GGGGCGGGCCGCGGCCTCGGACGCGCCCACGCGCTCGCGCTGGCCGCCGGGGGCGCGCGCGTCGTCGTCAACGACCTGGGCGCGGGCGTGGAGGGAGAAGGCGCCGACTTGGGTCCGGCGGAGAACGTGTGCGAGGAGATCCGCGGGGCCGGGGGCGAGGCCGTGGCGAGCCACCACGATGTGTCCGACTGGCGCGAGGCGCGCGGGCTCGTCGGGCTCGCCCTGGAGTCCTTCGGCGGCCTGGATGTGCTCGTCAACAACGCGGGTATCCTGCGCGACCGCGCGCTGTTCCATCTCGAAGAGGACGAGTGGGATCCTGTGGTCGCCGTGCACCTCAAGGGACACGCCGGGCCCAGCCGTCACGCCATGGAGTATTGGCGCGCCGAGGCCAAGGCCGGCCGGCCGCGCGCCGCGTCGGCCATCCACACCACGTCCTCCTCGGGCCTGTGCGGGAACTTCGGGCAGGCCAACTACGCCGCGGCAAAGATGGGCATCATCGGCCTGTCGAAGGTCATGGCCATCGAGGGGGTCAAGTACGGCGTGAGATCAAACGTCATCTCGCCCTCGGCGCGCACCCGCATGACCGAGCGGCAGGCGGGGGCGGAGTTGCCGGGAGAGGCCGACGAGGCGGGCTTCGATCCGTTCGCTCCCGAGCACGTGGCCGTGGTGGTGGCGTGGCTGGCCGAAGCGCACTGCCCCGCCAACAACCAGGTGCTGCACGTGTCCGGCCGGCGCGTGCGGCTCCTCGAGATCCCGCACATCGCCCACGATGCCCGCGCCCCGGTCGATTGGACCCCCGAGCTGCTCGACGAGGCGCTCGCGGGCCGATTGGTCCCGCCGCTCGACGCCTTCGAGCTCATCCTGGGCTGAGCAGGACCGTCTCGCGCGGCGGGGCTAGGCGCTGAACTGCCGCAGGTAATGGTCCAGGTGGCCGTACACGAGCACATCCCCGTCGCGCGGCCTCACGTGACCGAACGCCGGATGCGGCGCCTTCGAAGGTCAGACGGCGCAGGCCATGTCCTGGCCGCAACACATCGGCGACTTCACCATGCCGTGCCCGCCCGGACACTTCGAGACGTGGACCGAGGACCCGTCGCCCTTGGTCAGCGTCTCGTGAACCAGCTCCTGCCCGCACTCGCCGCAGGTCATGCTGCCCACGCTCATGCCGCACTTGTCGCAGGTGTATGCCGCCATCTCGGATCCCTCGCGTATCGGGGGTTCGCGCGTCGGGCCCTGCCCGGCCGCCGGGGGCCGAAGCCTATGCGGGCGGCGGGTCGCGAAGCAAGCGCAGGCCCACCTCGATGCCGAGATCGTGCGCACGGTGGGAGAACACACGACCGTCCGGCGATGGCCGAAGATGAGATCGAGCGGTTGCGCGGGCGGCTCGATTTCGCCGAGCGGCCGTTGGCCGGGCCCACGCATCCCTCGCTCCTTGCCGTCGGGCGGGAAGACGTCACGCCCTGGCTGTCAATCGCGACCGCTGTCCCGGCCGCGGAGCCGCTCCTGCATCCCCATGAGGCGGTAGCTCTCGCGCAGCCAGCCCTGCAGCTCATCGTCCAGCTGGGTCACGTCGGTGATCCGCAGCCGGTGCGCCCACCAGCCGGGCGCCACTTCGTACACGCGCGCGAACCGCTCGGACTGCAGCGGCCGGGGCAGCGCGAAGGTACACGTCATGCCCCGCTCC
>JBFIOX010000352.1:0-1721 GCA_041610455.1 Gemmatimonadota bacterium | reverse complement strand
GATCCGCGGCGCGCCCCGCGCGTGGATCGAGGCCCTGGCGCCTCCCGAGCTGAGTCGCTGGGCGGCCCGGCTCGACGCGCCCGGGGGTCGGCGGACGCGGGCGGAGGAGGGGCGGGCGCCGGCCGATCCGCAACGCGCCGCGCGATCGCTCGAGCTCGTCCTGCTCACGGGGCGCCCGCTTCGGTGGTGGATCGAGCACGGCGATCCGGAACGAACGCCGCTCAGCGCGGCGGTGTACGCCCTCGATGTGGACGCGGCCACGCTGCGCGGCCGCATCGAGCGGCGGGTGGACGACTGGCTCGACTCGGGTCGCTGGGTCGCCGAGGTGCGGAGGCTCCGCGAGGCGGGGCTGCACGAGGCCCCCGCCTTCGACGCGATCGGGTATCGAGACGTGCTCGCCATGCTCGAGGGAGACCTGACGCGGGACGAGGTGTACGAGCGGGTGGTCGGCGACACGTGGGCGTACGCGCGGCGCCAGCGCACCTGGTTTCGGCATCAGCTCCCGGCCGGGGCCACGAGGCTGGACGGGCTGGAGGCGACCGATCAACTTGCGCGGCGCATCGCGACCGGAGGAGCGCAAAGGGGACCGGGAAGGTGAGCATGAAGATCGGAATCACCTGTTATCCGACCTACGGTGGGTCGGGCGCCGTCGCCACTGAGCTGGGCCTCGAGCTCGCGCGACGCGGCCACGAGGTGCACTTCATCTCCTACGCGCAGCCCTTCCGGCTCACGCATTTCATCGAGGGCGTGTACTTCCACGAGGTCAAGGTCAACACGTACCCGCTGTTCGAGTACCCGCCGTACTCGCTGGCGCTGGCCGTGACCATGCACGAAGTGGCGCGACGCGAAAGCCTGGACCTGTTCCACGTGCACTACGCGATCCCGCACGCCACGGCGGGTTGGATCGCGCGCGACATGCTGCGAGCCAGCGGCGGGGACATCAAGCTGGTCACCACGCTGCACGGCACGGACATCACGCTGGTGGGCCAGGATCCCTCCTACTGGTCGATCACCAAGTTCTCGATCGAGAAGTCCGACCGCCTGACCGCGGTCTCCGACTGGCTCCGCGACCAGACCCATCAGGACTTCGACTGCGCGCGCTGCGCGATCGACGTGATTCCCAATTTCATCGATCCGCAGGTGTACGACCGCGACCGGTACGGGGATCGCCACCCGGCCTTCGCCGACCCGGACGAGAAGGTCGTCATGCACATCTCCAATTTTCGAGCGGTCAAGCGGATCCCGGACCTCATCGAGATCTTCCACCGGGTCCAGAAGCGCATCCCCGCCCGACTGGTGCTCGTGGGCGACGGGCCCGAGCGGCAGCGGGCCGAGGACATGGCCGATGCGCTGGGGATCGCCGACCGCGTGGTGTTCCTCGGGAAGTTCGAGTCTGTCGCGGAACTGCTCGCGCACTCCGACCTGTTCCTCCTGCCGAGCGAGCAGGAATCGTTCGGCCTCGTCGCCCTGGAGGCGCAAGCTTCGGGGGTGCCCGTCGTGGGCACGGACGACACCGGGCTGTGCGAGGTGGTGGAGAACGGCGTGACGGGGGCCCTGCATCCGGTCGGCGATGTGACGGCCATGGCCGAGTCATCGATCGCCCTGCTCGGCGACCCGGCGCGCTGGGAGGCGATGTCGCGCGCCGCCCGTGCCCGCGCCGTGGAGCGGTTCGCGACGGCGGAGGTCGTCCCGCGCTACGAGGCGCTCTACCGCGAGGTCCT
>JBFIOX010000351.1:0-1728 GCA_041610455.1 Gemmatimonadota bacterium | reverse complement strand
TCCGGCCATCCCCAGGCGACGAGGGTGGGCGAGTAGAACTCGAGCTTGCCGCTCGGAGTGGGGAATCCACGCAGCACGCGGCCATCCACGCGGACCCCGACGGGGCGCCGTCCCTCGGGGTCCGGATCGGGCGCCGCGGTCGGCGACAGGTTGGACGCCTCGGGCCGCGGCGCGCGCGTGTACACGCGGCCCCGGGGAGTCTCGCCCGCGTCGACCAGCTCGGCCGCTTCCACCTCCCGCTCGTACAACGGCCCCACGTCGCGCGCCACCTCGAAGGCGCCGTACTTGCGCATGTAGCCGAGCGGGGAGAGCCCCTCGGCCGCCGCCTTCTCCGGCAGGCCGGGCACCGAGTGCTGGAACATCCAGGCATAGTACTCATCGGTGGTCAGTCGGGCGCCCGGGTTCTCGGCGGACTCGACGAAGGGACGAATCCCCAGGGCCCCGTCGGGGTCGATCCGCCACGAAAGCTCCAGCCAGAACTCGTTCTCCTCCCACACCTCGCCCGGGTTGGTGTGGCGCGTGTCGGCCACGCGCTCTCCCAATCGCTCGCGCGCCGCTCGCACGACCGGCTGGCGGAAGCCGATCCATTGCCCGTCGTGCGTCTCGTACGAGTGCACATCGTGCCGTTCGGGGCCGTGCCCCATGGGCAGCACGTAGTCGGCGAAGAACGCCGACTCGTTCCAGGTCGGCGTGAGGGCCACGTGGAGTCCGATCTTGTCGGGATCGACGAGGGCCTCGATCCACGCGAAGCCGTCGGGATTGGTCCACACCGGGTTGTAGACGCGCGTGAAGTACACGTCCAAGCGGCCGCGCCCCTCGGCCAGGAAATGCGGTAGGAGGAACGAGAGCTCGTACATGGCGAGCGGGTACTCGTCCGGCCAGGTGAGCTCGTTCCAATGCTCGGGATGTCGCGGCAGGCGGATCGGACGGGGGACGAATTTGTTCCAGGCGCTCGGATACGTGCCGCCGGGCGTGGCGATCGCCCCCATGAGCGCGTTGAGGAAGAAGAGGGTGCGCGAGACTTGCCAGCCACCTTCGTTTCCCGACGCCGCGCTCCGCCAATTGTGCGTGGCGAGCCGCGAACCCGCTCCCGCCACGATCTCCGCCACCTCGCGCAGCTGCACCGGGTCGATGCCCGACTCGGCGGCGGCCCATTCGAACGTGCACGCCTCGTACAGCTCCCGCAGGGCCGCCTCGAACGCTTCGAAGGTCTGCGGACCCCCGGGTCGCTCCGCGGCCAAGTACTCCTCCCAGTTGAACCAGCGCCGCACGAACTCGCGGTCGTAGGCCCGGGTCGCGATCAGATGGCGCGCGATCGACAGCAGCACGGCGGCCTCAGAGCCGGGCTGCGTGGGAAGCCAGTGGTCGGCGTGCGTGGCCGTGTTCGAGAGCCGCGTGTCGAGGACGATCAGCTTGGCGCCGCGCGCCTTCCCCTCCATGACGCGCTGCGCGTGCGGGTTGAAGTAGTGGCCGGCCTCGAGGTGCGCGCTCACCAGCAGGATGACGCGCGCGCGCTCGTGGTCGGGGCTGGGCCGGTCCATGCCGCACCAGAACTGGTAGCCGGCTCGGGCGCTCGAGGAGCAGATGTTGGTGTGGGAGTTGTGGCCGTCCACCCCCCAGGCGGCCAGGACGCGCTCGGTGAAGCCATCCTCTCCGGGCCGGCCCACGTGGTACATGACCTCGCGCTGCCGGCCCTCGCGGATGGCCCTACGGATGCGTGCGGCGATG
>JBFIOX010000350.1:0-1853 GCA_041610455.1 Gemmatimonadota bacterium | reverse complement strand
TGTCGATCACCGCGATGTACTGTCGGATCGATCCCGGGAACGGCGTCGTCTGGGCGTCGAGCCCCAGCGGATCCGTGTACCAGATCGCCGGTCCCTCGGCGTTCCGGATGCGGAAGGAGTTGATGTCGAAGTCGCGCCGCGCGCCGTTGAACGGCGAGCGCGGGTCGTCGAACGTGATGCCGGCAATCGTGCCTTCGGCCGTCGCCTCGTCGCAGTCGCCGCCCCGCGCCGCCCGGTTCCCCATCACCTCGTAGCACACGTCCATGGGCCGCCCCGTGAAGTCGGCCTTGGACGGGTCGTAGAAGCGCGCCGGCCGGGAGATGTTGAAGTAGGGGTTGATGGAGACCAGGCGCCGATTGTCGACGGTCCGAATGGACTCCGAGATCTGCCAGCTCTCGCGCAGGGCCGAGCCGAAGTTAGAGCGATCGCCGGGCGCGACGAGAATCCGCTCCTCCACGCAGGCCCGTGTCGGGATGATGCGCTTGCCGCCGCCGTCGGGGGAGTTGGGCGGCGTGGCCGCGCCGACGAAGATGTGGTTCCCCGAGCACGTGTCCACGAACTCGCCCGCCTCGCCGATGTTGGTGAGGAACGTCATGCTCGCGCCCGATCCGTCATCGCAGCGCGCGTGGTAGGCGATCTCGTGCATGTTGTTGGTGAACGCGTCCTTCGAGTGCGAGCCCTGGTGCATCTTGATGAGGAAATGGCAACGCGCCTCGAACACCGCGTCGGCGGGGCCTCCGAAGCGCATCTCCACCGCGTTGCCCAGCTCGATCTTGTGCCCCACGTGGTCCTCGTGGCGCCGCATGTTCGGGTTGTAGACGTCGAGCATCTCGTTGGCGAACCCGAAAGGAATGTCGCCCACCTCTCCGTAGATGGCCGAACCGCGGGGGTCCGCCCCGTGCTCGTGTCCGAACGTGCAGCCCGTCGCCGGGTCGATCGGCGGGTGCCAGGTGGGGTAGCGCTTCCCGTCCGGTCCCACGGTGGCGAAGGCATCGTGGATCGCCTGACTGCACGTGTCGAACGGGCCCGGGGACCAGCGCCCGAAGGCGACCGCGACCTCGCCCGTCGGGGTGGGAGACTCGGCCGGCGCGAACGGTGCTCCATCCGTGCAGGCGAGGCACAACGCCCCCGCGAGCGCCGCCCGCCCCGCCCGTCGAGAGCCACGCAGGTCGTGACGCATGCTTCCTCCTCCAAGTTGCGTCCGCACGCCTTTCCCGGCGTCGGACGTCGCTGCTCTCAGTGCCAGGTGATGCCGAGCCCCGCCTGCACGAGACCCAGCGTGGCGCCGCTCACCGCCTCCTCGCCGTCGAGCTTGAGCGTGGCGAAGGGTGCGAGCACCAGGTTGGCGAAGGGCGTGACCGAGAGGCTTCCGGTGATCGGATGGTCGTACCCCAGGCCCGCGTTGACGCCGAACGCCACGGCCGTCAGCGCCTCGCCCTCCTGAGAGGCGCGGAACCCCACCGCGCCCGCCCCCAGCTTGACGTGGAAGCGAGCCGTCGCATCCGCGTACCACAGGAGGACGGGGCCGAGCGATCCCAGGTACTGGCGCACTTCCTCGTCGCGGCGCGTCCAACCGTCGACCTCGACCCCGATCAGGAGCCGCGGGCTCAGCGTGCCGCCGAAGCGTACCAAGCCCGCGAGGCCGGACTTGAAGTCGGAGGCGCACACCTGGCACGCCACCTGATCGAACCCCGCGCCCACGCCGACGGTCAGCCACTGGCCCTCGCGCCGCTCCTGCGCGGCCGTCTCTCCAGCTGACACCGTGCCGGCCAGAAGGAGCGCGGCGGCCGAAACGGCCCACGCGCTCGCTCTCTTGTCCGCCCGCCTCCCCATCCGAGACTCCTCCGTTCTCG
>JBFIOX010000349.1:0-1924 GCA_041610455.1 Gemmatimonadota bacterium | reverse complement strand
GCCCGGCGTCGAGAGCGCCCGGACGGGCTGCCACTCGACGATGTCGGGACGCGCCACGGTCGCCGTCCGCGCAAGGAAGAGGGGCAGATCGGGTCCGTAGGGGTTCGCCAACAGGGCCAGCGCGCAGCCCACGCCGGCCGCCAGGGGCCAGCGCACCCGGGCCCAAGCCCCCCGCACCCCTCCCGCGCGCAGCCCGTCGGCGGCGCGCGCCACGCCCCACACCCCCAGGACGCCGGCACCCGCCAGGACACCGCCGTGGAAGTTGATCCACACCGCGAGCAGCGGCGGGAGCGCCCACAGCCAGCGCTCCCCGCGGGTCTCCACGCGGTGGAGGACCAGGATGACGAGCGTGAAGAAGAGGAACGTGAACATCTGCGGGCGCACCGTCGCCAACCCCGGGATGAGGAGGAGCAGGGCGGGGAGGAGCAGCAGGCCGCCTCGCAGGGGGTCCGATCCGCGCTTGACCAGATGCCGATAGACCAGGCCGATCGTGAGGAGTCCGACGAGGCCCTTCAGCGCGATGAGCCCGCTGCCACCGCCCGCGTCGAACGCCAGCGCGAACGCGACCTCGGAGAGCCACTCGTGATTGATCCAGCCGTGCCCCTGGCTCAGGTACGAGAACGGATCGTGTCGCTCCAGACCGAGGGACAGGGTCCGCTGGCCGAACAGCACGTGGCCCCACAAGTCCGGGTCGGCCACCGTCGGCACCAACAGCCGGACCGCCGCCGCCGCCGTGATCACGCCCGTCGCGACCGACCACCAACGTCTCGTCAACGCAACATCCTCGCTCTCCTCGAGTTCCGCGCAGGGGCCGGTGCCACGTGTCGCGCCGGCCCGACACGCCGCCGGTCCCCTCGCAAGAACCTTGCAGGGGCCGCCAGCACGACTCAACGTCGTCGAGGCGCGTCGACTCGGTCGGAGGAGGTCAATGGCGAACCCCGCGGTTCCACACCTGGTCGCGACCCAACGTCCGGACGGCGGTTGGGGACCGTATCCCGGGACGCCGAGCCGGACGGAGGCGACCGCGTTGGCGGCGGTCGCCCTGGCGCGCGCCGAAGATGCCGATCCCGCGCTGGACGCCGCGGCCGAGCGGGCGGTGGCGTGGCTGCGGGAGCAACAGCGGGCCGACGGCGCCTGGCCGGTCGCTCCCGACGTCCCCGAGGCGGCCTGGTGCACGAGTCTCGCCACGCTGGCCCTGTCTCATTTCGGTTCCGGTGCGGAGGCGGCGGGACGCGGCGCCCGCTGGCTGCTGCGACAGGAGGGGCAGGGCGCGCCGTGGTGGACCCGGCTCTTGTTTCGGCTCGCGCCGTCGCGCAAGCCGGTCGACATCGATCCCGAGCTCACCGGTTGGCCATGGGTAGACGGGACGTTCAGCTGGGTCGAGCCCACCGCCTACGCGATGCTCGCGCTCAAGCGCGCGGGTGGCGCCGAAGAGAGCGCGCGGGTCGCTTCCCGCATGGAGGAGGCGAGGCGCATGCTCGTCGATCGCGCTTGTCCGGGGGGCGGCTGGAACTACGGGAACTCGCGGGTCTTCGGAGAGGACCTGTGGCCCTATCCCGACACTACCGCGCTCGTCCTCCTCGCGCTCGCCGATCGTCGCGAGATGCCGGCGGTGGCGGAGGGCCTTTCGGCCCTGCGCGCCATGATGGAAGAGAACGACTCGCTCCTATCCCTCGGGTTGGGCGGGCTGGCGCTCGCGGCGCACGGCGGGCGCGACGAAGCCCTCATCGCGGCCCTCGCCGGCCGCGTGGCGGCCTGGGAGGGTGGGGAGATCAGAACGCTGGCCTGGGCGGCGCTGGGGCTGGCCGCCTCGACCGACCCCCTGGGGGTGGCGGGTGCCTGACCGACGCACGTTCCTGAAGGCCGCGGCGGCCGCCGCCGTGGCCACCCGAGTCTCGTGCGGCGGGGAGGCGCCGCGCTGGTC
>JBFIOX010000348.1:0-1928 GCA_041610455.1 Gemmatimonadota bacterium | reverse complement strand
GCACGCCCGCGATCACGATCCCCACCGACGGGTGCGGCCGGGAGGGGCCCTCGTCGGGCCGCCACTCGGGTCGAGCGAGCTTCGCCGGCAGGCCCTCGAACCCCCCGGCCCGCACGCTCGGCAGCGGCCGCCGGTCGGGCGATGTGGCGGCCTCCTCGTAATAGAGCACGGGCACGCCGCGGGCCCCGACCCAGCCCCCGAAAGCCCGACAGGTCTCGAGCGCCACCGCCTCCGTGGCGCGGCCCAGAGGCACCAGGGGGACGACGTCCAACGCCCCGGTGCGCGGGTGGGCTCCGGCGTGCTCGCGCAGGTCGACGTGCGCGAACACCTCGGCCGCCAGCCCGCGCGTGGCCGCGAGGATGGCCTCCGCCTCGCCCACGTAGGCCAGCACCATGCGGTGGTGGTCGGGATCGGCGGACCGGTGGAGGAGCGCGATGCCGGGCGTCGACGCGACCGCGGCGGCGAACCGGTCCATGCGGGCCGCATCCCGCCCCTCGCTGATGTTGGGCTCGCACAGGAGCACCGCGTTCACGCTCCCGAAGGCAGGGGGCCGCCGATGCCCTCCTCGGCCGCGGCGAGCAGCGCGCCCCCCTCGATGAGCGCCTCGAGCGCTGCGATGTCGGGCGCCAGGGCGCGGTCGGCGTCCACGGGCCGCACGCGCGCCCGGATCGCGTCGTAGGCGGGGCGAGTCCCCGCCCCCAAACGCACCGGCCCCTGGGGCCGGAGGTGGATGGCTTGCGTCGCGCAGAGCAGCTCGATGGCCAGCACCTTCTTGACGTTGTCGAGGATCTCCAAGGTGTGCCGGGCCGCGTTCGCGCCCATGCTCACGTGGTCTTCCTGATTGGCGCTGGTGGGGATCGAATCGACCGAGTCGGGGTGCGCCAGCGTCTTGCTGTCCGAGACGAGCGCGGCCGCGGTGTATTGGACCGACATGAGCCCGCCGTGCAGCCCCGGCTCGGGAGAGAGCATGGGGGGCAGCCCGGCCGACAGCTCGGGCGTGAGCAGGCGGAAGCTGCGGCGGTCGGACACGTTCGCCACCTCGGCCATCGCGATGCCGAGCGCGTCCAGCCACAGCGCCGGCCCGGCGCCGTGGAAGTTTCCCCCCGAGACGACCCGGCCTTCGCCCCCATCCTCCCCCGGAAAGATGAGCGGATTATCGGAGGCCGCGTTGAGCGCGTCGCTCACCCGCTCTCGCAGGAACCCCAGCAGGTCGTGCACCGGCCCCAGGACCTGGGGCGTGCAGCGGAGGCTGTAGGCGTCCTGGGTCCGGTCCGGGTCGGAATCGATGAGCAGGCTCCCGGCGAGCAGGGCCCGAAGCCTGGCCGCCGAGCGCACCTGGCCGGGCTGCCGGTTCGCCTCGTGCAGCGCCGGGTCGAGCGCCGCGGAGAGTCCCAGCAGCGCTTCGAGGCTCAGAGCGGCCGCCAGCTCGGCGTGATCGAGGAGCGACTGCGCGTCGTGCAGCGCCAAGGCCGCGCCCGCCACCATCATCGTGGTGCCGTTGGTCAGGGCGAGCCCCTCTTTGGCCTCGATGGGCGGACGCGCGATGCCCGCTGCCCGCATGGCCTCGGCCCCCGACATGAGGTCGCCCTCGAACCAGGCCTCCCCGCTGAAGCCGTCGTCGGGCCCCTCGGGACCCGCCGTGGCCACCGCCGCCATGTGGGCGAGCGGCGCGAGATCCCCGCTCGCGCCCAGCGATCCTTTGCCCGGGACGCGCGGCGTGACGCCGCGATTGAGCATTTTGATCAGCGTCTCGACGATCACCGGTCGGACGCCCGAGACGCCGATCGCGAGGGAGTTGGCCCGCACGAGGAGCATGGCCCGGACCCAATCCCGCGGCAGGGGCTCGCCCACCCCCACCGCGCACTTGAGGATCACGTTGCGCGACAGGGCCGCCGCATCGGCGGGGTCGATGCGCGTGCCGGCGAGCG
>JBFIOX010000347.1:0-1966 GCA_041610455.1 Gemmatimonadota bacterium | reverse complement strand
GGCGCCGGAGGCTGCGGCCGGGGGGGACTCCGTCCGACGCGCGGACGCCGGGGAGGCAGCGGGCGCATCCGCCGTGCGGTTGATCAGCTGACTCAGTCCACGTCCCAGGCGCTTCGGTCGCATCGGATCTCCTCCGGCACGGTGCGCCGCGTCGTGCGGCGCCCCCTCTCATCCGTCGGTCGGGCGCGTCGGCAACCTGTGCGCCGCCGACGTTTCCCGGGGAACATCCTCAGCGTACGGAGGGCTCCGACGTGCCCCGATGTTCCCCGGGGAACACCGGGCGTGGCATCATGCCCACCAGGAGGTGCGCCCCATGTGGGTTCACGCCGTCGACACCCTCTGGCGCGCCGTACGGCGCCCTGGGCCCTGGCTGGTGCTCCTCTTGGGGGTGGGGGCCGGGTGGCTGGGCCTCGAGCTGGCGGTGCTGGCGCTGGGGGACCGCCAGGCGCAGGCCACGGAGGTCGCCTCCACGACCGGAGTCGCCTTCGGGGCCCTCCTGGCCCTCTGGGTCCTGGCCAGCACGTTCGAAGAGAACCGCCGCGCGCCTGGCTGGCGTGACATGATCCTGGTCACGCGCCCCGGACGCGCAGGCCGGCTGCTGGGCCAGTGGGCGGGGGCCACGCTCCTGGGCGCGCTGGGCGGCGCAGCGGTCTCCCTGGGACTTGGGATCTCGGCGACGGGAAGCCCAGGATCCTTATTATTGTATATTACAATCATAGTCCAGGTCCTGCATGTGGGGGCCTGGGGGCTCGTGCTGGGCACCACGTGGGCCGGGGGCGCGGTCGTGGTGGGGGGCTTGGGGCTGTGGGTGCTCGGCCACCTGCCGTGGGGGACCGCCGGCCTCCTCCCCGGGGGGCCGGGGCGGGCCCTGGCCGCCGTGCTGCCCGGCGGCGCGCTGGAGACGATCGCGCCCTCGGCGCTCGCCGCCGGCCTCCTCGCCTGTGGCGGCCTCCTTGCCCTGGCGCTCGGCACCACCTCTCGGGCAGAGTCCGGCTCCTAGGGCCCCGCGCCGAATACTGTGGCCCCGACAGACTTCACGGTCGCGGGCCGGCGCCGAGAGGCCGCGCCACGCGATCGAAGGGGAGCAGGCCGGCAGGCCGCCGATGCAGTACGGGATCCTCGGAGACATCCACGCCAACCTCCAGGCGCTGGAGGCGGTCTTCGGAGCCCTCGACGAGGCGGGCGTGAGCCGCTTCCTGTGCCTCGGCGACCTCGTCGGCTATGGCGCCGATCCCGCACCGTGCATCGACCTGGTGCGGGCGCGCGGCGCCGCGCTCGTCGGGGGAAACCACGACTGGGCCGTCGCGGGGCGCCTGAGCCTGGACTACTTCAACCGCCCAGCCCGCGCCGCGCTCCAGTGGACCCGTCGCATCCTGCCCCGCGACACGCTCGCGTGGCTCGGGGGGCTCGATCTCGTGCGCGTCGCCGAGGGCGTCACGCTCGCCCACGGAACCGTGCACGAGCCCCAGCTGTTCGACTACCTGACCACGCCCTACGACGCGTACCTCTCGTTTCGCGCCATGGAGACGGACATCGGATTCGTCGGACACAGCCATGTGCCCGTGACGTTCTTCGACGGTCATCCCGTCAGCTACACGGTGGACACGGAGATTCCGCTCGCGGGGCGGCGGGCGCTGGCCAACGTGGGCAGCATCGGCCAGCCGCGGGACGAGGACCCCCGGGCGGCGTACGGGATCTACGACAGCGTGTCGGGAGTCCTGCGCATCCATCGCGTTGCATACGACATCGACGGCGCGGCCGCGCGCATCCGCGAGGCGGGCCTCCCCGAGATCCTCGCCGAGCGCCTGCACCTCGGGCGCTGAGCGCGCTCGGCTCGCACAAGCCCGGCCCCCCGGCCGGGAGGTACGCTCGTGGACCTTCGAACGAGGATGACCGGCTCTCGGAGAGGGCCTTGGAGACGACGATGATGACTTCCAGGATCCCGATCGCCATGCTCGCGTGCGCC
>JBFIOX010000346.1:0-1987 GCA_041610455.1 Gemmatimonadota bacterium | reverse complement strand
CGTGACGCTGGCCGAATCGCCCGCGACCCGCAAGAAGGAACGGCGCGACCGGTGGTCACGACGCGTCGACGCCGCCGGCGAGGAGCGGGTCCCTCGGGGCGCGCGATCGCCCGAGGCGCGGCTCGCGTCAGGCCCCTCGCGAAGCGAACGCCCGGGCCGCCCCTCCGTCTCGGGAGGAACAGGCCCGGGCGTCACGGCGCGTCCGCGGCCACCGCCGCTCGTGCCGAGCGGCTCGGGACCGCGGCGCGGTCTCAGGTCGTGGTGATGACCGTCTTCTTGTCCGGACGGGCCTTGTACTTCTCCCACAGGCTCCGGTGCTTGTTGTCCAGGTCCACCGGAACCCCCTTGATGAAGACGTGCTCGATCTCCGTGGTGATCTCGAGCGGATCGCCATCGGCCACGATCACGTTCCCCACCTTCCCGATCTCGAGCGAGCCCAGTCGGTCGGCCACACCCAGGATGCGCGCGGGGCCGAGCGTGATCGCGGCCAGAGCCGCCTCCTGGGGCAACCCGAACGAGACCGCGTTGGCCGCCTCGTAGGGGAGCGTCCGCGAGTCGGACGAGTTGAACGTGGCGAAGGCGATCTGGACGCCCGCGTCGGCCAGCACGCCGGGCAGCGTGTTGGGATCGTCGTACGGATCGTCACGCTGCTCGGGCAGACGCTGCACGGGACCGAGGATCACCGGGATGTTCTTCTCGGCCAGCATGTCCGCCAGCTCGCGCGCCCCGTTCGCGCCGGCCAGCACCAAGTCGAGATTCCAGCGCTCGGCGAACTCTACCGCCGATTCGATCTGCCGCTTGTCGTTGGCCTGGATGATGACCTTGAGCCCCCCGTCGAGTACCCGGGCCAGATGCTCGAGCTGCAGGTCGCGCTCGACCCGCGTCGAGCCCGACGCCATGGCCTGCTTGTAGTGCCGCGCGGCCGTGAACCACTCCTCGAGCTCCGCCACGCGCTCGTCGTACTCGCGCTGGGCCTCCGTGAACGACCGCTCCTCCTGCCGGAAGGTCTGGAAGTTGAAGCTGCGCGTGTTCATCGAGGGCCAGCTCACCACCATGGCGGCCGACTTCTCGATCTGCATCTCCTCGACCGTCCAGCCGTCGAGGTGGATGAGGGTCGCCTGCCCGGCGATGCCGCCGCTCCCGCCCCCGCCGCGGAAGCCGCCGCCCCCGCTGCCGGGCGCGGCCAGCGTGTGCGTGATGCCGTTGGCGCGGGCCACCGGAATGTGCTCGGAGGCCGGGTGGATGGCCGTGTAGGCGTTGAGGTGGGGGTTCCAGTTGCCCATCTCGGACTGGTCGTTGGTCGCCGAAACGGAGCCGATCTCGGTCAGGCCGAGCCGGCTGAACGCGTCGACCATGCCGGGATATACGTGCTTGCCCGTCCCATCGATGATCTCCGCGCCGGCAGGGATGTCGACGTTCGCCCCGACGGCGATGATCCGGCCGCCCCGCAACACGATCGTACCGTTCTCTATGACCCCGTTCCCCACCGTGTGGATGGTGGCGCCCCGCACGGCGTAGGTGTCGCTCTCCTGCGCGGCGGCTTCGGCCGCCGGAATCGCGGCGACCGCGAGGGCGACCGCCAGCGCTGCATTACCGAACGTCCGCTTCATCGGTCACCTCCCTTGGAGGGATCGCGCCCGGGAGAGGCCACCTGGCCCCCGCCGGAGGGTGCCGCCGCGCTCTCCCCTTCCCCGAGCATTTCGTTGAGCCGCTGCTTCTCGGCCGCCATCTGCGCCCGCATCTCCATGTCGCGGTCGATGTCGAACACCGCGTTCCCGTCCACGTACGTCGTGCGCACCTTGGCGTACGAGGACAGGGGATAGTTGTCCCAGATCACCAGGTCCGCGTCCTTGCCGACCTCCAGCGAGCCCACGCGGTCCTGGATGTTGAGCTGGATGGCCGGGTTGATCGTGACCAGCGCCAGCGCCTCGGCCTCGCTCAGCCCGCCCCACTTGATGGCCTTGGCGGCCTCCTGGTTCAGGTGCCG
>JBFIOX010000345.1:0-1996 GCA_041610455.1 Gemmatimonadota bacterium | reverse complement strand
GATGCCCGACGAGGCCGCGCGCCAGCGCATGACGGCCACCTTCGACGCGCTCGCATGAGCCTCGTCACCGCGAAGTCGGGCCGGATCTCGCGTTGAGCTCCCCCGAGATGCGCGCCGGGGGCACCCCGCTCGCCCGCCTGCTGCGCAGGGCCGTGGAGGTGGGCGACGACGAGATCGAGGCGCTCTTCCTGTCGGCCGCCTACTTCTTCTTCGTCCTCTGCGCTTACTACATCCTGCGACCCATCCGGGACGAGATGGGGGTGGCCGGGGGCGTCGAGAACCTGCCGTGGATGTTCACCGGCACGCTGGTCCTCATGATCCTGGTGAACCCGCCGTTCGCCGCGCTGGTCGTGCGCTTTTCGCGCATCCGGTTCGTCTCGCTGGCGTACCGCTTCTTCATGTTCAACCTGGTCATCTTCTTCTTCCTGCTCCGTATGACCCCCCTCGAGGATCAGGTGTGGATGGGACGCGCCTTCTATTGGTGGGTGAGCGTGTTCAACCTCTTCGTGGTCTCGATCTTCTGGGCGTTCATGAGCGACGTGTGGAGGACCAGCCAGAGCAAGCGCCTGTACGGGTTCATCGGCGTGGGGGGCACGCTCGGAGCGATGCTCGGGGCTACCATCACCGCGTGGTTCGCGCAGCTCACGAGCCCGGCCAATCTGATGTTGATCTCCGTCGTCTTCCTCGAGGTGGCCGTGTGGATGGTGCGCCGCCTGTCGCGGTTGTTCGAGTCGCTGCGGGAGGCGCGGGGTGAGCCGAGCGTGGCCGAGAAGCCGATCGGAGGCTCGGTGTGGGCGGGGATCACCCACGTCCTGGCCTCGCCGTACCTGCTCGGCATCTGCGTCTACATGCTGGGCTACACGATCGTCGGCACGGTGCTCTACTTCCAGCAGGCCGAGATCGCGAGCCAGATCGCCGACCGGGGGGCGCGCACGTCGTTCTTCGGCTGGATCGACTCGGCCACCAACGCCCTCACGCTGGTCACGCAGATCTTCCTCACGGGCCGCATCATCAAGTGGCTGGGGGTCGCCGTCACCCTCACGCTCCTCCCCGCCATCTGCATGATCGGGTTCGCCTCGCTCGGCTTCTGGCCGGCGGCGGCCGTGATCGTCGTGTTCCAGGTCCTGAGGCGCGGGGCCAACTTCGCCGTGGCGCGGCCGGCCAAGGAGACGCTGTTCACCGTCGTCAGCCGCGAGGACCGCTTCAAGGCGAAGCCGCTCATCGACACGTTCGTGTACCGGGGCGGCGACCAGATCGGTGCCTGGTCATACGCGGGTCTCGCCGCGCTCGGGCTCGGCATGTCCGGGATCGCGTTCGCCGCCGTGCCGGTGGCGGGGATCTGGCTCATGGTCGGCTACTGGCTGGGTCGGCGGCAGACGGAGCTTCTCGAGAGCGGCGCCGGGGCGGCCCCCGAGCCCGCCGCCACGCCGGCCTAGGCGGGCGGCGGCGTGCCCGCGCGGGCGGACGATCTGTTCGGGCCCCGCTCGCCCCTCCGGGTGATCGGGCACCGGGGCGCGGCGGCCTACGCTCCCGAGAACACGCTCCCCTCCTTCCTCCATGCGGTCGAGGTGGGGGCCGACGCCGTCGAGCTCGATCTCCATTGCAGCGCCGACGGCCACCTCGTGGTGATCCACGACCCCACCTTGGAGCGCACGACGGACGGCCGCGGCTCGGTCGAAGCCCTCGCGTTCGAGGAGCTCGAGGCGTTCGACGCGGGGTACGGCTTCACGCCCGATCGCGGCGCGTCGTTTCCCTTCCGCGGGCAGGGCGTGCGGATCCCCACGCTGGAACAGGTGCTCGAGGCCATCGGCGACCTTCCCGTGGTGGCCGAGATCAAGTCGCCCGCCGCCGGTCGGGCCATGGGGGCGTGGCTGTCCTCCAGTCCCGAGCGCGACCGCATCATCGTGGGCGGGTTCGAGCGGGCCCAGGTCGAGCCGGCCGGCCGTCACGCGCGGTGGCGTTGCGCCTATCAGGACGAGCTTCGGCCCTACGTCCT
>JBFIOX010000344.1:0-2073 GCA_041610455.1 Gemmatimonadota bacterium | reverse complement strand
GCGTCGCCATATCGACACGTAGACGCCCTGGTTGCGACGGACGCCGAGCGAGTCGTCTGGGGCCTCGAAGGTCCAGCGTCCGGTCGTCCATCCGAGATCGTCGCTCGCCGCCATGTCCGCGCGCGTCGGCTCCCACGACAGACGGACCCCCGGTTGATCGAGAAAGGACACCGCCTCGGCGATGGCCGGTCCGCCGCGGATCTCGCCGACCCCCTCCTGAACGATGGCGCCGTCCGGGGCGAACCAGGAAACCCAGGCGGCCGAGCCGCCCTCGGCCACGTCTCGCGCGAAGGCCCGGTCCGCCTGCAAGAGCTGGCCCGAGTCGGCGCCCGGGGTCGGCTCGGCGCATCCCACGACACCGTGGAGCACGACCAGCGATACGATGCTCACGCGCAATCCATACCGTCTCACGCGCACCTCCTGGCCGGAGCCCCATCGAGACGACTCTGCTGACTGGCGGCGACGTGGTCGCCGCCGGCCGTGAATGCGAGCCTCATGTCTCTCTCTCAGAACGTTCGTAGAACGTGGCTGGGTTCGTTACCATAACACAGAGGATCCTCGAGACCGAGGCGGTGAGGTCGATGTCGGGAGCGGGAGGCCCCGAGCGGGGGCGCGAGACATGACGCGGGGGCGACGCGCCGTGGCCGTGGCTCTTCTGTTGTTCGCCACGCTGGCCTTCGCCGGGCCGCTGCCCGAGCAGCCGCGGGACGGCCGGCCGGACCAAATCCGCGCGGCTCCTCCCGACCAGGTCCGCCCCGGCTCCGAGGCGGACGGATGGCCGGCGCCGCAAGGGCGCCCGGAGTGGGGTCGGGAGTTCTATTTCACGCGCGCCATCTACTCGGGACCGGTCCGTTTCCGCAGCCGCTCGTGGGCCATCGACTTCCCCAAGGCCGATCGGCAATTCCTCTTCATACTGCGCCGCCTGCTCACCCTGCTCGACGCCTACGAGTGGGAGAATCCCGTGCGGCTGGACGACCCGGAGCTCCGCCGGTTCCCCTTCCTGTACATGCTCGAGGTGGGATACATGGATCTCACCGAACCGGAGGTCGAGGGCCTGCGCGGGTACCTGGAGGCGGGCGGCTTCCTGGTGGTCGACGACTTCTGGGGCCCGCGCGAGTGGGACAACTTCGCCTATCAGATGTCGCGCGTCCTGCCGGATAGGAAGATCGTTGAGATTCCGCTCGATCACGAGATCTTCCACCAGTTCTACGACATCGATGAGATCCTGCAGGTCCCGAACGTGGGCAACGGAACCCGTGGCGGTCCCTACGAAGAGTGCTACGGGTGCGCCCCGAAGGTTTTCGGAATCCTGGATGATCGCGGCCAGATCATGGTGATCATCAACTGGAACACCGACCTCGGAGACGCGTGGGAGTGGTCCGAGAACCCCTATTACCCCATCGATCGGTCGAACTTCGCCTACGAGCTGGCCATCAACTTCATCATATACGCGATGAGCCACTGAAGGAGCGCGCCGCGGCGTAGGCCAGCGGACCCGTCGCGGCCGCCAGCCCGCCGAACACGAGATACGCGGGGCCGTTGACGAACAGGAAGACGAGTCCGACGAGCGTCGGAACGCCTGCTACGACCCACATCCCCACCGTGCCGACCGGAACGCGGAAGGGTCGGGAAAGCCCGGGCTCGCGAATCCGGAGCGCCACGGCCGCCGCGAACACGAGAAGGTAGTTGAGCACGAAGAGGAACACGTCGATCACGATGAGCGCCTCGAACGATCGCGTGGCGAGCACCGCGTGCGCGGCCGCGGCGATGAGGATGGAAGCGTGTGGCGTGCCGAAGCGCGGGTGGACGCGCCCGAAGATGCGGGGTAGCAGGCCCGCCTCGGCCATGACCAGCGTGGTGCGCGCCCCCGACGCGAGGTAGGTGTTGTACAGGGCGAGGCTCGACACCAGCGCGCCCGCGGTCATGAGAGCGCCGAGGAGCGGGCCGCCCAGCTCCCCGGCCACCTCGACCAGGCTCACGCCCCCCCCGATCCCCCCTTCCGACCACCGCCCGACGCTGGCCAGCCCCGCGGCCGTCGGCACGAAGTAGATCGCCACGACGAGCGGGATGGAG
>JBFIOX010000343.1:0-2120 GCA_041610455.1 Gemmatimonadota bacterium | reverse complement strand
GTGGTGGCCGCAGCGCTGGCTGGTCAACTGGGGTCCGCGCGCCGACTACTCGCGCAACTATGGCTTCGGCGGCACGCTGCAGGACGAGCAGGCCGGCGTGGGCGCGAACTTCCAGTTCGCCCCCAGCCAGCCTTCCGGGTCGGCGGGGGGCTCGTCGAACAACGCCACCTTGTCGCCGAACCCGATCTTCCCGTTCACGCGCCAGTTGAGGACGAGCTTCCCGTTCCACTCGGTGAACCAGAGCACGTAGTCCGCCGTGGCGTCCACTTCCGGAGGCGGGTCCGAAGGCTCCGGCTCGCGCTCCACCTCGGGCTCCGGGGCGGCCACCGCTCCGGCGGCGGCGGGATCGTGGCGCGGGAAGATCACGCCATCCTCGCCGGCCCGCATATAGAGCACGGGCGTGATCCAGAAATTCGTGGACCGCTTCAGCCCGCCCTCCTCGATGAGCACGTCCTGGCGCGCCTCGTTCACGGCCTCGTCCACCGGCCGACCGCCGGCGACGCGACGATAGAAGGTCTGCGCGAACGCGATCGCCGCGGTGTCGGCGATCTTGAACTGCATGCCCACCACGGCGGGGATGCCGGCCTCGAGGATCGAGGTGGCCACGCCGCCGAACGGGGCGCCGGCGCCCTTGCTCTCGATGCCCGTGTTGCAGGCGTTGATGAACACGAGACGCATGCGCTCGGACTTGCCCCGCAGCATGAGGGCCAGCGTGCGGCTGTCCACGTGCTCCGCCACGTCCTTTCCGCCCGCGTCGCGGCCGTGCAGGAGCAGGACGCCCAGCCCTTCCTGCGCGTCGTAGTCCCCGTGTCCCATGTAGTGCAGCACGTGGTAGTCGCGCTCGCTCAGGTGCTCGTTGAGCTCCCTCCAGGTGGCGTTCGGAAGCTCGTGCAGCTCGACCAGCCCCTCCCGGCGCAGCGCGTCGAAGGTCTCCTCGATGAACTTCTTCTCATCGGTCACCGCGAGCCCCTGGGTGCCGGGCGGGTTGGCCGTCACGAGGAGGATCCGGAGCGCTCCCTCGACCGGGAGACGGTCGAGCGGCTCGCCGATCTCGACGTCGCGGACCACGGGGGTCTTCGGATGGACGCTGAGGAACTCGAGATCGACGCGCCGGTCCTCCTTGAGGCACTCCCAGGGGAGGCGCGACAGGGCGCGTTGCACGGGATCGGCCAGGTTCAGCGAGATGCGGATGCGGAGGCCCTCCGAGCGGCCCGCCGAGTTGTGGTACCGCTTCGCGATGCCGCCCCGGAACACGGCCTCGTACAGATCGCGCCCCAGCTCGAGCAGGTCGGCCGCCTCTCCACCCATCGGTACCGGGGCGTTGACCAGCTCCGCCGTTCGCTGCCCGTTGGTGCCCTGCCCGTAGACGGCGCGCTCGACGCGCGATACGAGCTCGCCGATGGCCTCCTCCGACAGGCCGAACTCGAGCTTCAGCGGCTCCCGCTCGGTGGCCCCGTGACTGGTGGCGACGATCTCGTAGCCGTCGCCCTTCTGCTGCAGCGCGATCTTGAAGTCGTCGAACTTGGTGATCGGCTTGACATCAGGCTTCAGCATCGCCCCCCCAGGCGAGGATCAGCAGTTCACCACGAAGCTGACGAGCGTGCGCACGCCCGGGGTCAGCGTTCGCGTGAACAGCGACGTGCCTTCCACGACGCAGCGCGCCTCGCGTGGAACGAGCTCCACCGTGTAGTCGTTCCGCGATGCGAACAGGGGGCCGAACACGACGGCGCCCCGCGCCCCGATGACCTGGGTGGAGACGTTGCCGGCCCCGTCGGTCACGATCGCGTCGAACTGGGGCGTGGCCAGCGGCTGCGAGCCGAGGTGGCCGGTCCAGTCCGTCCGTACCTCGATCGAGCTGGCCCGCTCGGTGATCGGGCAGGCGACCTCGAACACGATGCGCAGCGACCCGGCCGTCGCGAGGAAATATGGAGCCTCGGGGGTCGACCGCGTAACGGCGCACACCCCGGTGTCGAGCGTGACATCGAGTGGTCCCGGCACGACGCCGCTGAAGGTCTCGGTGTTGTTGCGGCCGATGGGCCGGGAGTCCTCGTTGACGGAGACCGTGAACTGCAGCGGGCCTCCGTTCCCGGTCGTCCGCGTCTCGATCACCACGGCACCGC
>JBFIOX010000342.1:0-2183 GCA_041610455.1 Gemmatimonadota bacterium | reverse complement strand
TGCCCTCGGCCGCCTGCCACAGCTGGGTGAACCCCGGATCGAGGTCCACGTAGATGCGCACGGGGATGGGGTCGACGAGGTCCGGATCTCGCAGCGTGCCCGCCAGGTTGAGGTGGACGGCGGCCCCGCGCGCGGCCGCGACCAGCTCGGTCCGGGAGCACCCCACGCACGCGCCGCCCGGCGTGATCAGCGACGCGCGCCCCGAGAGATCGAAACGCGCACACACGTCCGCGAAATACCGCCGTACGGCGGGCGTCAGGTCCTCATCGGGAACCGACTCGATGAGCCAGACGTCCCAGCCCAGCTCCCGCAACCCGAGCACGTACTGCAGCACCGCCCACGTCGCCCCGCCCTGCCCCGGGACGCCGGCCACCATGCCGGAGACGATGGCCCGGCGGCCCCGGCCCGCGCTCAGGGACACAGATCGAGCTCATCCAGCATGCGGCCGAGCACGCGGTCGGAGTCGAAGTAGGTCGCGGCCAACTCGCGCGCCGCCTCGGCGTGGGCGGCGTAATTCGCGGCGATGCGCCGCGCTCCCCGCCGGGCTTCGTCCGGCGTGCCGAAGGAGACGAGGCCCGCGCCCGTCGGCAGGACGTCGCCGAACCCGGTGTCCTGCACCAGCACGGGGCGACCGGAGGCGAGGTAGCGGGCCGAGCGGTCGCTGAACCAACCGCAACGCGTGCCGACGTACACGCCCTGCGCCACCGAGAACTCGGCGTCTGAGCCTGTCACGTAGGCGCGGAAGCGCTCCGGAAATCCCGCCGCGGCCACCGGATCCTGGAGCGTCCAGCCCGCCGCGATCAGGGCGTCCCGGTCGGCCGCATCGGCCTCGTGGATGGCGAGCGCCGCTTCGAAGCGGTGTGGCCGCGCGAGGGTCGGAAGGTCGCGAAAGCGGCGCCATTCGTGGGCCTTGACACCCAGCTCGCGGTCGCCGCGGCGGAGGGGGCCGTACGCGCCCCGCCAGCTCGCGACCGTGGTGAAGCGGAGAGGTCGATCCCCGTCCCGCGCCGCGACCGGCTTCGGGACGCGGCGGGCGATGGTGCCCGGCTCGGGGCGCTCCCCGGGCGATGGATCGAAGCCCCCGGGCTCTCGCCCTCGTTCCGCGCGGTCTTCCCGCCCGCGGCCCGAGCTCCAGTCCTCGCGCACGACGGGCTGGAGGACTGGGCGCCACGCCACGCCGCCCGTCCGGATCGACGAGCGCCCGGTGCCGACGTTGAGACCCACCGTGTAATGCGCATGGTGCCGCGCCAGGACGTCTCCAAGCAGTCCACTGGCGTGCCATTCCTGCGTGTAGCCGGGATCGAGATCGACGTAGACCCGCCGTCGCGCGCGCTCGAACCACGGGCTCGGAGGGAGGTGCCCGCTGATGTTGAGGAGCAGCTCGCAGCGCTCCGCGAGCTCCGTCCAGGCGTGCGCGGAAGGGCCCAGGACGCGATCGCCGACCCGGAGCAGCGCACGCTGCTCGAGGCCGAAGGCGCGGGTCACGTCGCGAAAGAAGCACACCTCGTCCGAACCCTCCAGAGCGCCCCAGGGACCATCGTCCTCGGGGCCCGGCGAGGCGGCGAGCCACGCTTCGGCATCCGCCGCGGCCCCCACCCCGGCCGGCACGGCGGCCAGCGCTTCGATGAACCACACCTCGAAACCCAACCGGGCGAGCCCGCGCGCCCAGCTCATCCGCACCCAGGCCTCCCCGCCGTTGCCGGGCTTGTTCGCCAGGGCGCCCGCCACGATCGCGACGGTCACGGAGCGGCCGCGCTGGAGACCCGAGCCGACTCGCGGTCCGCGACCGCGGCCAAAGCTCCCCCCACCCGCTCGGCCAGTCGGGTGAGGACCGCATCCGAGTCGAAGTAGGCCTCGGCCACACCTCCCACGCCTTTCGCCGCCAGTTTGAGATCCAGCAATGCGCCGAAGTCCAAGGGATTGATGTCTGGCGGCAAAGCCGCCAGCGCCGCACTCACATCGATCGAGAACAGGTTCCACTGGTTGAGCGAGTACGCGCCCAGATCGTTGACGATAACCTCGCGATCGGGCCCCGAGGAGGGAGCCACAGCATCGCCCAGCTGCCAAACCCACACGATGCTCTTGCCTGCGCGAACGACGCCATCGGAGGCCGTTGTGTACCCGACCGCGTTCGCCACGGACGGATCGCCGCCTAGCGAAACCGAAACATACACCCCCGACCC
>JBFIOX010000341.1:0-2256 GCA_041610455.1 Gemmatimonadota bacterium | reverse complement strand
CGTCATCGCCAGCTCGATCTCCCCGGCCTTGCCGAGGGCGCGCTCGCCCATCGCCAGGAACGCCGCCATCAGGTCGCCGATCCGCAGCTCGGCATCCGACAGCAGCGGCTCGATGATCACGCCCCCGAAACCGTCGTCGATGATGCTCCCCTCGCGCAGATACTCCGTCTCGCCGTGGTTCCGGTACTGGGCCTCGAAGTTCAGGTACACGGGCGTACGCCCGCTCCCCAGCCGGACCGCCAGCCCGCCGCCCCCGCCGTATGCGAAGCTGGCGTCGTCGAAGTTCAGCGTGCGGGCGAACTCCGGGTCGAATCCGCTGGTCCCGCCGAGCGAGCTCTCGGTGAAGAAGTAACCCAGTCCGACGAACCCGTTCACGTACGGGCGGATGGGGCCGTCCGGCACCTGGAGCTGTGGTCCGATTCCCAGAAACCCGATGTTGTTTCGGGTCGTCAAGTCGACGAAGATACGGCCCGTGTTGGGCAGCAGCGGGACGGCGAAGCGCTCCGAGCCGTAGGTCACGAAGCCGGCGTCGAGGCGCAGCCCCACCACGTTGGATGGATCGAGACCGTACGTGGCGTGCAGCCCCAGGCCGTAGCCCTCGCTCACGAAATCGGCGAACGCCCCCTGCGGGATGGCGACCGCGAATCCGCCCCCCAAATCCCACCTCGGCGTGCGAAAATACCGTTTGTCGTGCCGGTGATCCGGTCCGGGCCGGTCGTCCCCGTGTACGTGACCCCCGTGTCTCCGCTGCGCCTCGGCCGGGGCGGGCAGCGACGCCAGCCACCCCGCCGAAACGAGGACCGCCGGCGCGACGACCCGTGCCATTGTCCGTAGCTGCCTGCGCATGTTGTCCTCCGCTCAGGGCGTCGCGCTCCCCACGACCTCTCGTGGCGCGGAGCCGACTGCCCTATAGACGGAGGATCGAGTCCGGCCGTCACGGCCGGAGGTGCGCGGCACAGCCTACAGTTCGATCGTGCCCTGCAGGTAGAGCACCGCCCGCCCGCCGATGGTGACGCGGTCGCCGAGGTGGCGACACGCCAGCGTGCCGCCGCGCGCGCTGAGCTGGCGGGCGTCCAGCCAGGCGTCCCCGCGATCCAGGCGCTCGGCCCAGAAGGGGATCAGCGTGCAGTGGGCCGACCCCGTGACGGGATCCTCGGGGACCCCCACGCTCGGCGCGAAGAAGCGCGACACGAAATCGCAGCCCATGCCCGGGGCCGACACGATGATGCCCAGGCGATCGAGACCGCGCAGACGGCTGAAATCCGGCTTCAGCTTGCGTACCTCGTCCTCCGAGTCGAACACGGCCAGGTAGTCGCGCTCGGCGGCCAGGATCTCGAGGGGCTCGGCGCCCAACCCCTCCACCAGCGCCTTGGGGGCCTCCTTGGGGACGGCGGGGCGGGCCGGGAAATCCATGAGCAGGAGGTCGTCGTCGCCCCGCTCGACCCGGAGGATCCCGCTCAGCGTCCGGAACTCGACTGCCGGTGCTTCGGGATGGATGAGTCGAAGGATTACCCAAGCCGTGGCGAGGGTCGCGTGGCCGCACAGCGTGACTTCGGCCAGGGGTGTGAACCAGCGCAGGTGGAAGCCGTCTTTTTCGGGGACGAAGAAGGCCGTTTCCGAGAGGTTGTTCTCCGCCGCGATCGCCTGGAGGGTCTCGTCGTCCAGCCACGACTCCAGGCGACAGATCGCCGCCGGATTGCCGCTGAACAGATTCCTCGTGAAGGCATCGAGCTGGTACAGCGGAATCTTCATCCGTCTTCCTCCCCGTGCCCGGATTGCGTCCCCGGCCGCTACGCCCCTGGGGCGTATGACAACCGGACTTGCGCGCCCCTAGACTAGGGGCGCGAGCAAGAGGTCGGAAGGCGTCGCGCGGGCGCCTCGCGCGGGAAGGAGAAAGCATATGGAGACCACCGGTTACTGGTTGGCCAAGACCGAGCCCACCGTGTACTCGATCCGCGATCTGGAGCGCGATGGCGAGACCGAGTGGGACAGCATCCGCAACTATCAGGTCCGGAACTTCATGCGTGATGCGATGAGGCCCGGAGATCCCGTGCTCATCTATCACTCCAACGCCGATGTGCTGGGGGTGTACGGGGTGGCCGAGGTGGCGGGCCCCGCCCACCCCGACTCGACCCAGTTCGATCGGTCGAGCCACTATTACGACGCGTCGTCGGACACCGACGATCCCCGCTGGTGGTGTGTCGACGTCCGCCACGTGGAGACGTTCGCGCGGCCCGTGACCCGCGAGGCCATGCG
>JBFIOX010000340.1:0-2329 GCA_041610455.1 Gemmatimonadota bacterium | reverse complement strand
GGGCGATGGTCCAGGCATCGAGACCGAGGGCAAGGCCGCACCTGAGCGCGGCCCGGCTCGCCACCCTGCTGGCGGTGGTCACGGCGAGCGGCTGCGCCACCCTGCGGGTCGGCAGCGACTACGACCGCGACGTCTCGTTCGCGGGCCACCAGACGTATGCCTGGCTCGACGCGCCGGAGGAGGAACGCGCGGAGACCGAGCGCGTCAACCCCTTCATCGAGCGCCGCCTGCGCCGCGCCGTGGATGCGGAGCTCGAGGCCAAGGGCTACCTGAGGTCGCTCGAAGGCGGCCCCGCCGATCTCCTCGTCTCGGCCACCGTGCTGGACGCCGAAGACGCGGCGGAGCGGGGCAGGGGATACCGCGGCGTCCCGATCCTGCTGGGCTTCAGCTTCGGGTATTCCCCGTATTTTTATCCGTACTCGGCGTTCGGGTATTCCTGGGGCTACGGGCGGTACCGCCGCGGCTATTGGGGCCTGCGCCCCTACGGCCTCTACCGTCCCTACTTCGGATACCCCTACGGCTACGGGGCCTACGGGCCGTACGGCTATTACGGGGGGAGCCGAAGGAGCGACGTCGAGCGCCTCGCCCCCGGGAGCTTCGTGATCGACATCCTGGATGGCGACACCGGCGAGCTGATCTGGCGCGGCTGGGCCAACGGCGCGCTCGCCCACGCGCCCGACACGGATAGGCTGCCGCGCTTCATCTCCGCGACGGTCCACGACATACTGGCCCGCTTTCCGCCGGACGCCCGACGCCGATAGGCCTCGTCCCGCCGCCCTCGCGGAGCCGCCTCTTTCGCGAGCGTTTGCCATCCCGGCTCTCACGGCCGACATTCTCGAATCCGCCCCGTCCGGGCCAGGCCGTGGCGTTGGGGGGCACGTTCCGTGCACACGACCCGGTCCGTCGTCGGAACCCGAACTGCTGGAGGAGGCACTCGTGAATCGTAGACCCTTCACCCTCGCAGCGGTCGTAACCGGCACGGCCCTCGTGTTTTCGGCCTGCCAGGACGATCCGATCCAGCCCGCGTCGCCGGATGGGGGACCTGAGGTAGCGGCACAACAAGTCCCGCTCGTAGGCGCGCGCGGCCAAGAGGAGCTCGTCGACGCCATTCCCGGCTTCGGCGGTCTGTACATCGACGAGGACGGCGTGGCCAACATCCACGTCACCAACGTCGACGACGTGGGCCCCGCGGACCTCGCCGTGATGGGCTATCTGGCGCGTCTCGGGACAGAGGCCCCCCGCGGCATCCGCTTGCGGCAGGCCGACTTCACGATCCCGCAGCTCGACCAGTGGTTCCAGGAGACTTCGCCGGCCGTTCTCGGGCAGCCCGGCGCGGTGTTCGTCGACCTGGACGACCGTGAGAATCGGATCACGATCGGCGTCGAGGACCCCGGGGCAGCGGAGAACGCGCGGACGATCGCGACCCAGCTCGGCATGCCGGCCGAGGCGATTCGCGTCGTGCTGACCGAGCCGATCCTCCCCATGAACAGTTTGCAGGATCGGCACCGCCCGGTAGTCGGCGGACTGCAGATCAACTTCCCGGGCTTCCTGTGCACGCTCGGCTTCAACGCGATCGCGCAGGTCACCACCGGGAAGGGCAAGCGACGGACGACGGTGGAGGAGAACTCGTTCATCACGAACTCGCACTGCACCAACGTGCAGGGCGGCACCGAGGGCACGCCGTACTGGCAGCCGCTGGAGTCCGTCGATCCGGTGCAGATCGGGACCGAGGTGGATGACCCGCGCTACTCGGGCGGCAAGGGCCGCAACAATCCGTGTCCGCGCGGCTTCGTGTGCCGGCAGAGCGACGCGTCGCGCGCCGCCTACGCCGACGGCATCACGTTCGAGCTGGGCAAGATCGCCATGCCCGACGTGGGTCCGAACGCCTCCAGCGTCGCGTGGACCACCGGCAACTTCTTCAACATCGTGGCCGAGGGAACGGCCGTCGTGGGCAACACGGCCAACAAGGTCGGGCGCACCACGGGCTGGACGCAGGGCACGGTCACGGCGACCAACGTGGACACGGGCGTGTCGGGCACCAACATCGTCCAGCTCGGTCAGACGTTCGTCGAGAACAGCGTTCGGGTCGTGCAGGGCGGCGACAGCGGCTCGGGCGTCTTCCTCGGGACGGGGAACGTGACGCTGGTCGGGATCCTCTGGGGCGGCAACGGCGCCGGCACCCTGTTCGTGTTCAGCCCGCTCAGCAACGTCGAGTCGGAGCTGGGCGAGCTCACGACCTTCTAGGCGTCACCGCTCGCGATCCGCGGTCCTCGACGACCGCGGGGTCGCGGCGGGCAGGGACCTCGCGGTCCCGACGGCGGGCGGCTCC
>JBFIOX010000339.1:0-2355 GCA_041610455.1 Gemmatimonadota bacterium | reverse complement strand
CTACGGGATCGAGAACGAGGGCGAGCCGACACGGCTCGAGGATTCGCTTCGCGCGAACGGGACCGATCCCGACGAGGTGCGCTGGGTGGTCAACACCCACCTGCACTTCGACCACGCGGGCGGCAACACGACACCGGGGCCGGACGGCTCGCCGGTGCCGGCTTTCCCCGCGGCCCGATACCTGATCCGTCGGGGGGAGTGGGACGTGGCGCACTCCGACAACCGTCGGATCCGCGCGAGCTACATCCGCGACGATTTCGAGCCGCTGGCCGACCACGGGCTGGTAGAGTTCGTGGAAGACGACATGGAGGTCGTGCCCGGCGTGAAGCTCGTGTGCATGCCGGGGCACACGGCCGACCATCAGGGCGTTCTGGTAGATCTGGGGCACGAGACGCTCTGGTATCCCGCCGATCTCGTACCGACGTCGGCCCATCTCCGCCTCGCGTGGATCATGGCGTACGACCTCGAGCCGCTGGTCACGCTCGCGGAGAAGGAGCGATGGCTGACGCGCGCGGGCGAGCGCGGCTGGCGAATCGTGTTCGAGCACGACCCCGCCGTCGTCACCGGCCGAGCGAAGCCGATGGGGGCCGGGGCCGGGTGCGAGCTGGAGGAGCTTTTGGAGGAGACGGAGGAGCGATGAGCGAGAAAGAGCGCACCGCCGTGATCGTCGGGGCGGCCCGGCTGCCGACGGGCCGCTTCCTCGGGGCGCTGTCTTCGCTGAGCGCCGCCGAGCTGGGCGCGAGGGCGATCACCGGGGTGCTGGAGCGGTCCGGGATCGAGCGAGGAGATATCGACGACGTGATCATGGGGAACGTCGTCCAGGCCGGGGTCGGGCAGGCGCCCGCGCGCCAGGCGGCGATCCTCGGGGGCGTCCCGGAGACGGTGCCCGCCGTGACGGTCAACAAGGTGTGCGGATCGGGCCTCAAGGCGGTGATGCTGGCGGCCCAGGCGATCCGCGCCGGCGACGCGCGGGTGGTGATCGCCGGGGGCATGGAGTCCATGTCGAACGTCCCCTACTACCTGCGCGGCTATCGCGAAGGGGTGAAGTTCGGCGATCGGCAGCTCGTCGACGGCTTGATCCACGACGGTCTCTGGTGCTCGTTCGGCCAGTGTCACATGGGCGGGCACGCGGAATACACGGCGCTCGAGGCGGGGATCACGCGCGAAGAGCAGGATCGGTTCGCCCTGGGGAGCCACCAGAAGGCGGTCCGCGCCATCGATTCCTGCGAGTTCAAAGCCGAGACGGTCCCGGTCGAGGTGCGATCGCGAAAGGGCGCGACGCTGGTGGAGGTGGACGAGCCTCCCCGTCGGGACACGACGCTCGAGGCGCTCTCGGCTCTCCGTCCCGCGTTCGGGTCGGACGCGCCCCCGGAGGTCACAGAGCCTTCGGTCACGGCCGGCAACGCGCCCGGGCTGAACGACGGAGCTGCGGCGACCGTCGTCACCTCGCGGGCGTACGCCGAGACGCACGGGCTCGACATCCTCGCCCGGATCACGGGCTACTCGGTGGGAGCGACCGCGCCCCGCGACCTCTTCTTCGCCCCCGTCGTCGCCGTCCGTCGGCTGATGGAGAAGGAAGGGACCGAGATCGGGGACTACGGCCTCGTCGAGATGAACGAGGCGTTCGCGGTACAGGCGCTGGCCGACGCCCGACAGCTCGGGATCGACCCCGAGCGGCTCAACGTCCGCGGCGGCGCGATCGCGCTCGGTCATCCCATCGGGGCGTCGGGGGCGCGGATCCTGACCACCCTGTTGTACGCGATGCGCGACCACGACGTGGACAAGGGCCTCGCCACGCTCTGTCTGGGCGGGGGCAACGCCGTGGCCATGAGCGTCGAGCGGGCGTGAGTCGTTGACTGCCCCCGACCCGGTGCCCGGGGAGGGGGCCGGAGGCACGGCGCCGGCGGCGGAGTGGGTGACGCCGGTGCCGCCCGCCTCGCGACTCGCCTGGGGATGGCGTCTCGGGGTCTTCGTCATCCTGTTCGTGGCGTTCTGGATCCCGCTCACCTGGCTGGCGGTGGCGCTGGGAGCCCCGATGGAAGCCGACCGGTGGTGGTGGGGCGTGCCGCCCTTCCTCGCGGCCGGATTCCTGGCGAGCTGGGTCGTCATGCGGCGGTTGGAGGGGCTGCGCCTCGCGGCCCTCGGGCTGCCTTCCGGCGGAGAGGCGGCACGCTCGTTCGCGTGGGGGACCGCCCTGGGCGGGGCGGTCATCGGCGCCGTCCTTCTCGTGCAGATCGGCGCGGGCTGGCTGTCCTGGGAGCGGGCGGCCGAGGCGGGGTCCCCGCTCGCCACCGCCGCCGGGTTGGCGGTGATCCTCTTCGGCGGGGCGCTAGCCGAGGAGTTGCTGGTGCGCGG
>JBFIOX010000338.1:0-2358 GCA_041610455.1 Gemmatimonadota bacterium | reverse complement strand
CCTCGGCGACCGTGTTCCCCGGACTCGCCGCCTGCCCCTCGTCGCTCAGCTCGGGTTCGCCCTCGCCACCCAGCGCGAGCTCCATGTCGTCCAGCTCTCGATCCAACGCCGAGCGCTCGTCCGGCACGACGTCTCCGCCGCACGCCGTCCAGAGCACCCCGCCGATCAGGATGCCGAACGCCCCCACCCACGGCGCCAATGCGCGCCTCACCGTGCTCCCTCTCATGCTCTCATCCTCCTCCAGGGCGGGCCTCGTTGTACGGCCCGCGCCGCTCGCGTACGTTTTTCGGGGCCGCGTGTCCCGGGACACGCATACCATAGACCGCCGAATCGGTTCCATCGTCACCCCCACGGCCGGGCGTCCCGGCGCCCCCGTGGCCGGCCGGCGACGCCCTCGCGGAGACGGTCGGGAGGGCGGCGCCCCACCGGCCTCCGTGACGCGTTCGACGACAGTTCGGGAACACCGTTGAAATCTCTGCGCACGCTTCTCCCCTACTTCGGTCCGTACAAGACCGGCATGGCCATCGGGCTGGCGCTCGTCGTCGTGAGCAACCTCTCGAGCGTCGCGGGTCCCTTCGTGCTCAAGCTGGCCATCGACGCGCTGGAGCAGCAGCTCTTGGCGTCGGAGATCTTGCGATACGCGGTACTCATCGTGGCGATCGCGCTACTCGGGGCGGTGGGGCGCTACTGGATGCGAGAACTGCTCAACGGGATCAGCCGGCGTATCGAGACCGACCTGCGCAACGACCTGTTCCATCATCTGCTCCGGCTGCCGCCGCAGTTCTTCGACACCTGGCGCACGGGCGATCTGATGAGCCGGGCCACGAACGACATCCAGGCGGTCCGCATGGTGGCTGGCCCGGCGATCATGTACGCGGTCAACACCGCGGCCGTGTCGGGTCTGGCGCTCGCCCTCATGATCTGGATCGATCCGCGGCTCACGGCCCTCGCCATGATTCCCATGGTGATCCTCCCGCCGATCGTCTTCCTCTTCGGCAAGCGCATCCACGAGCGGTTCGAGCGCATCCAGGCCCAGTTCTCGGAGTTGTCGAACTTCGCGCAGGAGAACCTGGCCGGGGCCCGGATCGTCAAGGCGTACGCCCTGGAGCGCGGGCAGACGGCGGCCTTCGAGGCGCTCAACGAGGACTACAAGGGTCGCAACCTGGCCTTGGCCCGCGTGTGGGGCCTCTTCCACCCGAGCCTCCTCTTCATCACGGGGCTCGGCGCCGTGGTGGTGCTGTGGTTCGGGGGCGGCCAGGTGATCCGCGGGACCATCACCCTGGGCGACTTCGTGGCCTTCTCGTTCTACCTGACGCTCCTCATGTGGCCCATGATCGCGCTGGGCTGGGTCACCAATCTGTTCCAGCGGGGCGCCGCCTCCATGGGTCGGCTGAACGAGCTGCTCCACATCGAGCCGGCCATCCGGGATCCCGAGCGCCCCAGGTCGCTGGGCAGCGTGCGGGGGCAGATCGAGTTCGAGGGGGTCTCCTTCCGCTATCCGGGGACCGAGCGGGATGTCCTCTCGGACGTGTCGTTCCGCATCGAGCCCGGACAGACGGTGGCCGTCGTGGGCGCCACGGCGAGCGGAAAGACGAGCCTCGTGCGGCTCATCCCGCGCCTCTACGACCCGGTCGCGGGGACGGTCCGCATCGACGGCGTGGACGTCCGCGAGGTGGCGCTGGCCGAGTTGCGGGACGCGATCGCGATCGTCCCCCAGGAGCCGTTCCTGTTCAGCATGCGCTTGCGGCGCAACATCGAGCTTCGCCACGGCTTGGACGACGAGGGGGCGCCCCTGTCCGACGAGCTGGGGCAAGCGCTCGACGTCGCACAGCTGCGCAAGACTCTGGCGGTGCTGCCCGAGGGCATCGACACGCGGTTGGGCGAGCGTGGCATCAATCTCTCCGGGGGCCAGAAGCAGCGCGCCACACTGGCGCGCGCGGTCTACCGGAATGCGCCCATCCTGGTGCTCGACGACGCGCTCTCATCGGTCGACGCCGAGACGGAGACGGCCATCTTGCGGGGCCTCAAAGCCCATCTGGCCGATCGGACGTCGATCATCATCTCGCATCGCGTGTCGGCGGTGCGGGAAGCCGACCTGATCCTGGTGCTCGAGGAAGGTCGAATCGTCGAGCGGGGGCGGCACGACGACCTCATCGCGGCGGGCGGCGTGTATGCGCGCCTGCTGGAGCGACAGCTGCGGGCCGAGGAGCTGGAGGGAATCGAGGGTCGCCGGCTCGTCGCCGGCTGAGCGACGCGACGGGAGATCGCCGCCCCTGCTACCGTCCCGCGGAGCCCCGCCCCCCGGACGACGGAGACCCGAACTCCGTGTGGTACCCGATCATCTTGTAGACGAGCTTG
>JBFIOX010000337.1:0-2406 GCA_041610455.1 Gemmatimonadota bacterium | reverse complement strand
GCGGCCGCGGCCGCGGGGGCGCCGTCCGGCGGGGTCCCGGGAGCCGCGGGCTCCGCGCGTGACCCGGCGCTCGCCCGTCCGTCTCCCGCCACCGTCCGGGAGTTCACCCGCCGGGCCGATCGCGGCTCGAGCCGAGCGCTGGGCTGGGACACGCCCTCGGGACGATCGTCGGCGGGTCGCTTCTTCTCGACCGATGCCTTCGGCCACACCGGATTCACCGGGACCAGCATCTGGATCGATCCGGAGCTCGACCTGTTCGTGGTCCTGCTCACGAACCGCGTGAACCCGACGCGCGACAACCAGCGCCACATCGGCCTGCGGCGCGCCGTGCACGACGCGGTGGCGACGGCCATCGTCGACCGGACCGTGGAGCCCCGCCCCTGACCCCTCTCGACGTGTGGGTGCTCGCGCTCTACCTCGTCGGGGTCACGGTGTGGGGCGCCTGGCTCGGACGCGGCGCGAGCGGCGGCGAGCAGTACTTCCTGGGCGGTCGGAACCTCCCCTGGAGCGCCGTGCTCCTCTCCGTGGTCGCCACCGAGACGAGCACGCTGACCTTCCTGTCGATCCCCGGCGTGGCCTACGGGGGGACGATGGCCTTCCTCCAGATCGCCATGGGTTACGTGGTGGGCCGCGTCGTCGTGGCGGTATGGCTCCTCCCCGCGTACCACGAGGGGAAGCTGGACACGGCCTACCAACTGCTCCAAGCGCGCTTCGGCGTCGAAACCCGGCGGCTCACGTCGGCCATCTTCATGATCACCCGGCTGCTGGCCGATTCGGTGCGGCTGTTCGCGACCGCGATCCCGCTCACCCTGGTGACCGGTTGGTCGCTGACCACCTCGGTGCTCGTCATCGGGGTCGTGACCTTCGCATACACGTACGTGGGCGGACTGCGCGCCGTCGTATGGGTCGACGCGGCTCAGATGACGCTCTACCTCCTCGGCGGGCTCATCGCGGCGGCGGTGCTGGGCGCGGCGGTGCCCGGGGGGTGGGGGGGCATCCTCGACCAGGCCGCCGGGGCCGGGAAGCTCAGCGCCCTCGACCTGTCGCTGGACATCGGCCGACCCTACACGCTGTGGGCCGGTCTCATCGGGGGCGCCTTCCTCACCATGGGGTCGCACGGCACCGACCAGCTCATCGTGCAGCGACTGCTGGCGTGTCGCGATCTGAAAGCCAGCCAGCGCGCGCTCATCGGCAGCGGGATCGCCGTCCTCGCCCAGTTCGCCCTCTTCCTCCTGGTCGGCCTGGGTCTGTGGGCGTACTACGGCGGCGCCACGTTCGAGCGCAGCGACGAGATCTTCGCACGCTTCATCCTCGAAGCGCTGCCGGCGGGGGTGCGGGGCCTGCTCATCGCCGCCGTCTTCGCCGCCGCCATGTCGACCCTCTCGAGCTCGCTCAACTCGTGCGCCACCGCGGCGGCCAACGATCTGTGGTTTCCGATCGCGGGCGCGCGCAAGGGCCGCGACGTGGCGCCCGAGCGCCGGCTGGCGGTGACTCGCGGCCTGACGGTCTTCTTCGGCTTCGTGCAGATCGCCGTGGGCATCGGCAGCCAGGCGGTTACCGCCTCGGTCGTCTCGAGTGTCCTCGGTATCGCCGGCTTCACCACCGGCATCGTGCTCGGCGTCTTCTTCCTCGGGGCCTACGCCGATCGGGTCGGCCAGCGGGCGGCGCTCCTGGTGGGCGCGGCGATCGCCTTCATCCCGCTGAGCCAGGACAGCGCGGCCGTCGAGGTCTCGTTGGGCATCGCCTCGCTCGTGTACGGCGGGCTCCTGGGGGCATTTGCCCTGGCGCGCTTCTCGAAGCGCGTCGATGGCGCCTCGGCGCGGGTCGGTCTGCTGGTCGGGATCGCCACGGTGACGATCCTGTGGGCCAACGAGCGGACCGTGATCGCGTGGCCCTGGTTCGTGCTCATCGGGACGATCGTCACGTTCGCGGTCGGGATCCTGCTCTCGGCCCGCCGCCGCGGCTGACGCGCCCGCCGGCCGCACGCCGCGCCTCGGCCGGCTGACACGCCGGCCCCGAGCGCGCCCCCGCGCCCGGCCGACCTCGCGCCCCGCGCCCGGCGGGGTTCTCCGGTTGCTCCTGGGCCCCGAGCCGGCCTACGATGCCGGGCTATGTCCGAACGGAACGTCCTCATCGTGCGCGGCGCGCGGGAGCACAACCTGCGCGATATCGACGTCGAGATCCCCCGCGACAGCCTCGTGGTGGTCACCGGCCTGTCGGGATCCGGAAAGTCGTCTCTGGCCTTCGACACGATCTACGCCGAAGGGCAGCGCCGCTACGTGGAGTCTCTCTCGGCCTACGCGCGCCAGTTCCTCGGCGTCATGGAGAAGCCGGACGTCGACCAGATCGAGGGGCTCTCCCCGGCCATCGCCATCGAGCAGCGCACCGCCGGCGGAAACCCTCGCT
>JBFIOX010000336.1:0-2413 GCA_041610455.1 Gemmatimonadota bacterium | reverse complement strand
GGCGACTCGTGGTCCGACGGCGAACGACTGCCTCGGCCGTTCAAACCGAACTGGCGAGACCGAGCGACACATAAGGCGAAGTACCGGTGGGCCAGCATCGAGCCCGCCCCGTGATCTCGCTACTTCACGCCAAGCACTGGCAGAACCTCGAACGCTTCCGCCCCATCCAAGCCGCCGAGCTAGACGCCTGGCTGAAACGGCACGCCCTGTTCGACCTCGGCGTGGTCCGCATCGAACGCCTCGAACCCCTCACCTACCTCATCACCTACACCGGCATGCACCGCGCCGTCCGCAAAGACCACTTCAGTCGCCGCGCCATCTTCCACGAACGCACCATCGCAGTCGACCAGCCACCACCATGGGAACACTGGCCCGACCACTACATCGAACCACCCCACACACCCACCCCACCCCACCACCCACCCGCCCGCCCCGGGGATCCCCGGCCTGAGCACCAGCCATTGCAGGACCCCGGCCGCGGCTCCGAACAGCCCCGTGCCGATGAGCCAGCCCACATCGGCGTCGGCAGAGCCGACTCCGAACACCACGACCCCGACGACGATCGCGGCGCCGAAGCTCGCGAGCACCCAGCGGCCGGCCCGGGCCACGTGCCGCCGGATCACCAGCCAGTGCAGGGCTCCCACGAGGACCGCCCCCCAGGCCACGCCCAGGTATCCGGCCCAGAGCACAGGGGGACTGGATTGAAGGGTCTCGATCCCGCCCGGCGTGCCGAACGGCGTGTACATGCCGATGCCCCACCCCCACGCGCTGGCCATCAGCCACCAGAACCAGACGCGCCACCCCGGCCCGTGCTGTGGCGCCAGGGCCAACCGCGCCGCGACCACCATGAAGCCGGCGAGGGCGTTGAAGCCGATGTCGCGGACGTCGAAGACCCGAGCGGGGAGCAGCGCCTGGATGCACTCGTCGAGCGTGCCCAACAGCGCGGTCACGACCACCGTGACCGCGGCGGGCCGAGGAACCGGGCGCCCGTTGCGCGCCCGCTCGAGGAGCGCCTGGTGGATGAGGGCGGCGACGATCCCGTACTCGATCAGGTGGGTGCGCTCCTCCGGAGTCGCCATCCTGAGGAACATCGTCACGTACGCGAGCGCGACGCCGAGGGCCACCCCGATCTCGGCCCAGCCAGGGCGGGTCTTCACCCATCGCGCGGCAAGGACCCCGACCAGCACGACGAGGACGACCACGAACGAGACCCCCAGCAGATCGCGTTCGCGCAGCGCGTCGGCGAGCGCGCGCGCCGGCCCCAGGGTCGCGTAGATCGCCACGAGGGCCGCGAGGGTCCAGAGCCAGAGGCGCCGTTCCCGATCGGAAGTGAAGGGAGACATCGGCGCGCACTCTCCTTTGCTTGCCGGCGCCGTCGTTTCCCGGCGCGGTCGTTTCCGGACGCCTCGGTTCGAGGGAGCAACGTCCCGCCGGCCGGTGTTGACAGTGTCAACATACAAGGTACGAGGCCGATGTTGACTTTGTCAACACCCGCGGCGATGTTGATCTCATGAGCGGACAGGCGAGGGCCTACCACCACGGCGACCTTCGCGCCGCGTTGCTCGAAGAGGCGGCCGGGATGATCGCCGAGGGAGGGGCCGCGAACGTGACGATGCGGGAGCTCGGGCGGCGCCTCGGCGTCTCGCGGGCCGCGCCGTATCGTCACTTCCAGGACAAAGGGGAGCTGCTCGTCGCCGTCGCGGCGGCCGGCTTCCGGAGCCTGAACGAGCGTCTCGAGACCGTCGCCGCGGGCGCCCCCCGAACGAGCGTCGAGCGCGTGCGTCGCCTAGGCGAGGAGTACGTGCGCTTCGCGCTCGAGAACCCCGCGCACTACCGGCTCATGTACGGCAGGGAAGCGCTCGCGCGCCAAGATCACCCGGAGCTGCGCGAGGCGGGAAGCGCCCTGTTCGAGCGGCTGGTCGATGTGATCCGGGCGTACCAGGAGAGCGGGGGGATCAAGCGCGAGGATCCGCGCGTCCTGGCCTACGTGGCCTGGAGCGCCGTGCACGGTCTGGCGTCGCTGCTCATCGACGGACAGATCCAGAGCACCGATGACATCGAGGGCCTGATCCGCCAAACCACGAGAACGGTCCTGGACGGAATGCGCGTCCGCCCGCGGGGCGAGGCACGACCCGGCCGGAGGAACACCGACTCCGCGGCCGACTTCGAGAAGGGGGCGAGATGAAGCACCGGGCTCCGATCGTGCTGGTCTTACTTTCGGCCGCCTGCACCAGCGTCCAGAACACGCCCGCCACCACGACGGGAAGTCCCAACGCGGATGTGCCGCGCTGGAAGGTCTACTTTCGCTCGGACGGCGAGCGACCCCTCGACAGCCCGGCCCCGCGCGCCGCCCCCGCGAAGCCCGATCGGAAGCAGGGAAGTGTCGTTCCGCCGGTGTGGCTCCAGAGAAACG
>JBFIOX010000335.1:0-2461 GCA_041610455.1 Gemmatimonadota bacterium | reverse complement strand
GCGAGCCGTGACGAGCCACGATCAGCAGCGACGGATCGATCTCCTCGGCCCACTGCAGGAGCGCCTGGAACGGCTTCCCGATCAGCACCTGGGTCTCGATCTCCACCTCGGGATACTCGCTCGCCATCACCTCGGCCCGCTTGAGATTGGCTTGGCACAGACGCAGCAATCCCTTGTCGATGATGTTGTTGTGGAGCTCCTCCTGCTCCTCGAACTTGAACACCTTGGAGGCCTGGACCGAGAGGACGTCCTTGATGTTGTGGAACACGACGTGGTGGTACTGGACGTCGAAGGCACTGCCGATGTAGAGCTTGGCCCCGAACTCGCGCGCCATCTCGAGGGCCAGGCGCAGGCCCTTGTACGCGTAGGCCGACCCGTCGACCCCCACGAGCCAGCGCCCTCCGTGCAGGGGGCGCTCGTTCCGCACGACCAGGGCGTCCTTGTGCACGCCGCGCAGCACCCGGCCCACGACGCCGCCCAACTGGCTCTTCTCCTGGCGGCCCAGTCCGTGCGCCCCGATGGCGACGAGGTCGTACTGCCGCCCGGAGGTGCCCGCGAGCTTCTCCTCGACGTCCTCGTCCTCGGCCACCAGGCGCCCGTTCTCGGCGACCTTCACGTCGGAGCGCTGTCGCTCGCTCCCGTCGTAGTTGTGGGCGATGTTTGGATCGAATCCGATGAGGCTCGGGAGCCGCCCCGCGCCGCGGTTGGCCTCGTTGACGATCTCTTCGTAGTTGATGCCCTCGAGCAGCTGCCGCGTGGCCTCGACGCCCGCCTCGCTGCACCGACGATGCAGCTGGTCCAGGAAGCTGTCGGAGATGAGCTGCAGCCCCTTCTCGATGAGCTTGTCGTGGATCTTGCGCTGGCGCCGGATCTCCTCCGGCTCCTGGAACTGCGCGGGGAGCCCGATCTCGAGCTGCCGGAAGCGGATGTCGTGGAGTCGCGCGGCGTAGACGTGCGAGCCGGTGATCCGGCCGCCCGATCGGTCACAGACCTCGATCGCGCGATCGACGGCCCAGTCCGACTCCCGCGAGTTGTCGACGGGCACGAAGACCTCTCGATACATGGCGCTCCCGATCCGTGCGTTGCGATCCAGCCAGGCGTGAGCCCGTCCCGGACGCCTCCGACCACCGACGTCGCCGGGACGCGCTGCCGGACCCCTGACGGGTCCGAGTGCTTGGCTGGATCTATCGAACCGCTACGAGCGAGAAGGCTCGCTATACACGTCTCGAAGAGGCCTTCGGGGGGCCCCGTGCGACAGAAGTTGCGGCGGCCCCCGGGGAATGTCAAACCTGCGTCACGGGCGGTTTTGGCGCGTGATTCCGCGCGTTTCACGCCCCCGCGTTCAGGCCTGCGGCCACCGGAAGCGGGCCGTCCAGGAGGGGGCTGCGACCACCAGCGCGAGCGCGCCGGCGAGCGCGCTCCACAGGCCCCACCCCCATCCGTCCGGGGGTCGCGCACCCAGTGCGGCGCTCCGCGCAGCGTGCAGGGGGGCATAGGGATCGAGGGCCCAGGCGACCCGGGTCCAGCCGGGGGGCGGCGCGCGGAAGAACCCCGCGTAGTGGAGGAGCAGCAGCGATACCGCCGCGCTGGCCAGGGCCGCCTCGGCCAGCGACCCGACGGCCGCGGCGATGGCGGGTCCCAGCGCGTTCGCGAACACGAGCGCGGCCGCTAGCGCCACGGCCAGGTCGATGGCGCGCGCCGGGCTCACGCCTCCGGCGAGCGCGAGCGCCACGATCGTGGTGGGAAGGAGCTGCACGAAGTCGAGGGACGCCTCGGCCAGCACGCGCTCCGCGTGCCACCGCCGTGGCGCGTGACCCGCCCGGAAGATCGTGTCGAGCCAGCCGTCCTGCGCGTCGCGGATGGTGGGGATCGCCGCCCCGAACGTGGCGAAGAACACGTAGAACACCCCGAACACGGCGACCCGGTGGGGCGCGGCCGCCTCGCTCGCCGCGACGGGGGTAAGGAGGAGGAGTGGCACGAGCACGTTCCAGGCGAACAGCCGCCGCCGCCGCGCCGCCGTGCGCCAGGTGAGCGACCACGTGCTCACGCGTCCTCCGAGACGAGCTGCCGGCCGGTCAGCTCGAAGAACGCGTCCTCGAGGCTGGGCTCGCGGATCTCGACGCGCTCGATGCGGGCGCCGCCCTCGAGCAACCAGCCCAGGGCCGCGGGGAGCGCGGAGGAGACATCTCCGACGCGGAGGAGCAGACCCCCATCGGTGGGAAGGACATCGTCCAGGACGCCGGGCTTCGCCGCCAAAGCGGTCGTGTCCGGCGGCGCGCCTCCGACGAAGCGGATCTCGATCCGCGCGCCGCCGCCGACCCGTGCCACGAGCCGGGCCGGCTCGTCGGCCACCCGGCATTCGCCGTCGACCAGGAAGGCGACCCGGTCGCAGACCACCGCCGCGAAGTCGGGCTCGTGCGCGGACAGCACGACCGACCGCGCGCCGGTCTTGGCTTCCCGG
>JBFIOX010000334.1:0-2491 GCA_041610455.1 Gemmatimonadota bacterium | reverse complement strand
GCCGCCGCGGCGAGCTCGGCATGCGAGGACGGGGGCGTGGAGACGATCACCAGATCGACGTCGGGGTGCGACACGGCGACCGCCGCATCCCTCTCGTGCTCGACGGCTCCGCCGCCCGAGACCGCGCGGGCACGCACCGCGTCGTGGTCGCAGGCCACGCGTAGCCGGAAGCCGGGGGCGCGACGCACGGCCCGCGCGCGCAACGCCCCGATATCCCCGCATCCGACCAGGGCCACGCCCAGCTCGGCACCGTGACTCGTCAACGCATCGACTCCTTCCCCGCGATCCCGCTCCGCCGGCCCACAGGCGCGGCGCCCCGCCTGCTTGCAAGCGGGGGGCCGCCGACCGGGGTGGGCCCGCGCCCGTCTCGTCACGCGCGCGTCCCATCTCCAAGTTCACATATTCTATGGACTTGCGCCGTGATCGCGCGCCGCGGGCCTTGCCCCACGGGCGCCGAACCCTCCTTCTCGTTTCGATCGGCCGGGCCCGACGCCGGGGTGCGGGCCAGACGCTACAGCGATTCGCCGCACGGCGGCGACAACACGAGAAGAGGGTAGGGGGCCCCATGAGCGCCACCTGGGTCCAAACCACGCGACGGCTCCTGCCGCGGCTCGTGGGGCTCGCCCGCCAGCTCCGTCCCACGTACCACCTCGCCTCCGTGGCGGCGCTCGATCTCCCCTTCGTGCGGAAGAACGACGTCGGGGCGCTGTTGTGGGATGTGGACGGAACGCTGATGCCGCATCATGCGCGGGGCGTCGCCCCGGAGCTGCGCCCTGCCGTGGAAACGTTGTTCGCGGCCCCGGGGCTTCGACACGCCATCGTCTCGAACTGCCAGGAGGAGCGCTTCGCCGAGCTGGGCGGGATCTTCCCGGAGCTGCCGATCGTGCTGGGGTACGAGACGGCCGACGGGCCCGCGTACAGGATCAGACGCGGCGGGGAGGAAGCGTGGCGGGGTCCCGGCGCGGCGCGGGCCGAGGCGGAGCCGGGGCCGCTCTCTCCCATCCGCAAGCCGAGCGCCGAGCTCGTGCGGGCCGCCATCGAAGAGCTCGGCCTGTCGGACCGACCGCAGCGCGTCCTGATGGTGGGAGACCAGTACTTCACCGACATCGCCTCCGCCAACCTGGCGGGCATCCGCTCGGCCAAGGTGCCCACGCTGGCGCGCGACAGCTTCCCGCTGCCCGTGCGGTGGTCGCAACGTCTGGAGGCGCTGCTGTACCGGCTCAAGTACGGGCGGCCGTCGTCGGACCAGGACGGGCGGCCGTCGCCCGAGGAAGAATCGTGAGCGAGCCGGCGCGCACCGCCCCGCTCGTCGAGTGGCTGCTGAGCCGCGACCTGCTCAGAGGGCCCTTCGTCTTCGTCGACTACTGGGCGAGCGTGCTGGAACTGGGGGCGAACGGCGGTGGGGCCGAGGGCGAGGAGGCCCTGGTGGACCGCCACCTGTTCCGGCTCGGACTGGATCGTCCCGACCTCGAGCTCCCCATGCGGCGCTTCTACTTCCTCATGTATCTGGTCGGGCCGCTCCTCCTTCCCTTCCGCTCGCTGCGTCGCTTGGGACGGTACCGCGTCCGCTTCCGGCGCGAGGTGGGCGCATCGGTGATGGAGGCGCTCACCCCGTACCGGCTCGACCTCGAGACCACGGCGCCGGGCCGGGTCACGGTACGCTCGGGCGGGCGCCCGGTGGCCGACGACGTGCTCGACCCGCGGTTGATCGCCGGGTTCACGAGCCTCTTCCTGGTCACCTACAAGCTCGCCATCGCCTCGTTGCTCGCGATCGTCGCGGTGGCGGTCTCCGGTCCCTGGCTGCTGACCACGGGGCGGCTGGAGACCTGGCTTCCGCTGTGGATCCCCATCGGGTATCCCCTCTTCGCCATCTTCCTGTTCCTCGTGTTCCGCGACTGGGTCACGGCGCTGTTGGGCGCGGTGCCGATCGCGTTGGGGCGCTACCTGCTCGGGCTCCTGGGCGCATCGGGGGGGTGGCTGCCCTTCGCCGCGGCCCTGGCCGGCCTCTTCGTCCTCTACGTGGCGGTGGACTGGTTCTTCGTGCCGCGCCCGGTGCCGCCGGTGCTCATGCTGTATCGCAAGGACGCCCGTCCGCCCGCCTACGCGCGGCCCGGCGATGCCCCCTATTGGCTCGACGGCGATACCTACTGGGTGTGGCGCTACCTGATGCTGTCGCCCGCCGAGATCAACAAGTTCTGGGAGCGGGACTGGGAGCGCGTGGAGATCTGGGTGCGGGCGGACGGCCCCGAGGCGGGCGCGCTCGAATGGGTGGTCACGGACGCGCACTATCGAGAGCTGTGGATCCCGTATTCCGGTCTGGGGGCCCCCGACCGGCTGGCCAAGCACCGCCGGCGGGCGCTGCAGCATGCCGGCGATGTCGACCCGGGGGTATGGCTCGTCGAGGTGGACGCGCACCCGGTGTTCCACACGCCCTACGTGCGCACGGTGTCCTTCATCCCGGAACGGGACGAGGTGCATGTGCAGAGCATCG
>JBFIOX010000333.1:0-2552 GCA_041610455.1 Gemmatimonadota bacterium | reverse complement strand
GGGCGATCTACCGGGCCCAGCCCTTCGGCTTTCTCTACTTCGCGCGCGACGCCGCGGTGTACCGGAGAGAGCTGCGAGGCGTCACGTTGGACATCCGGGGCGATCTGACGAGCGTCGCGCGGTGGTGGCTGCATCCGGCCGCCCGCGACGGCGGCGCCTCGGAGGCAAGCGAGGACGACGCCTAGGCCCGATCGGTCGGGGACCGGTCCGTTCCGCCGGCCGCCCGCCGGCACGAGAGGAGGCGCGCTGGCGCGATACGCCGTTCGACGGCTCATCGGTGCGATTCCGCTGCTTTGGGGAATCGTCACCCTCCTCTTCGTGCTGCTCCACCTGGCGCCGGGCGACCCGACGGCGGCGTACTTCAATCCCAACGTGAGCGCCGAAGTCATCGAGCAGATGCGGCGCAACTTCGGCCTCGACCGGCCGCTGCACGAGCAATACCTGCGCTGGATCGGGGCCTTCTTCACGGGAGACTTCGGCTTCAGCTTCAGCCGGCTGCGCCCGGTCAGCGAGGTGCTTGGCGATGCGCTGCCAAACACCCTGTGGCTCGGCGGGACCTCGCTCTTCGTCATCTTCGCGGTCGGCTGCGCCGTGGGCGTGATCCAGGCGGTGAAACAATACTCGAAGGCCGATCACATCCTCACGTTCGCGGCGCTGTTCCTGTATTCGATCCCGACGTTCTGGCTGGGCGTCGTGCTGATCCTGGTGGTCTCCTCGGACGGGTGGCCGGACGCCCTGCGGCTCCCGATCTCGGGCATGCAGAGCCTCGACTATCCCCAGATGGGGCCGTGGGAGCGGGTAGTCGACCGCCTGCGGCACCTGCTGTTGCCCACCGTGGCCCTGGGGCTTTCCTCCGCCGCGGCCGTCGCCCGCTACATGCGCGGCGCGATGCTGGAGACGATCGACGAGGACTACATTCGCACGGCCCGCGCCAAGGGACTGTCCGAACGGCGCGTCATCTTCGGGCACGCGTTGCGCAACGCGCTCATTCCGATCGTCAGCCTGCTCGGGCTCTTCCTGCCGATCCTGTTCGGGGGCGCGGTCGTGGTCGAGTTCATCTTTTCGTGGCCGGGCATGGGGCGGCTCATGTACGATGCCATCTCGGCCCGCGACTATCCCCTCGTCATGGCCGGCAGCTTCCTGTTCGCCGTCCTCGTCATCCTCGGCAACCTGCTCGCCGACCTCTTGTACGCGGTCGTCGACCCGCGCATCCGCTACCGATGAGCCCGCGGCTGCTGGATGTGGCGGTCCCGGGAGCGAGCCTCGTGCGGCGCGGGCGGGCCCGCGGCGCGCTCGCCCTCGCGGTCTGGGTGGGGCTGTGGTGGCTCGCGGCGGCGCGCCGCGACCGAATCCTGGACACGCTGGGGGGCGGCGCACCGGACGAATGGCTGGCCCTCGTCACGCTGGCGCTCGGTCTATGGACCGCCTGGCGGTTGGGGAACCCCCGCGCCCCGCGCGGGACGACCCCCCCGGCCGCGGGGCAGTGGGCCATGGCGTGGCGCGCTTTCCAACGACACGGGCCGGCCATGTTTGGGTTGACCCTCGTATGCGGCCTGGCGCTGGTGGCGCTGCTCACGCCGTATCTGGCGCCCTACGACCCGGCCGAGCAGGGCGCCGATCTGGTGGCCACCCGCTTCCAGGCGCCGTCGGCCGCCCACCCCATGGGCACGGACCGCTTCGGGCGCGATGTGCTAAGCCGGGTCCTGTACGGGGGGCGGACGAGTCTCGCGATCGGCACGCTGGCCATCGTCATCGCGATCACCCTCGGATCGCTCGTCGGCGCCGTGGCCGGATACGCCCGCGGATGGGCGGACGTGGTCGCGATGCGCAGCGTCGATCTGCTCCTCAGCTTTCCGCGGCTGGTCCTGCTCATCACGATCGTCGCGCTCGTGCCGCCCTCGCTCCTCGTGATCACGGTGGTGCTGGGGCTCACGGGATGGATGGCGGTCTCGCGCCTCGTGCGCGGCGAGGTGCTGTCGTTGCGCGAGCGGGAGTTCGTCCAGGCGGCCCGCGCTCTGGGGTTCTCCGTCCCACGGATCCTCCTGCGCCACATCCTGCCCAACGTGGCGAGCCCCATCATCGTGGCGGCCACCCTCGGGATCGGGAACACCATTCTCGTCGAGGCGTCGCTCAGCTTCCTGGGACTCGGCGTGCCGCCGCCCGCGCCGAGCTGGGGTGGCATGGTGGCCTCGGGCAAGGACGTGATGCTCGATGCCCCCTGGATCACGCTGTTCCCCGGTCTCGCCATCGTGCTCACGGTGATGAGCTTCAACCTCATCGGCGATGGGCTGCGCGATGCGCTGGATCCACGCTCGGGAGCCCGGCGCACCGAGGCCCCGACCGCGGCCGGTGGATCGTGAGCGCGCCGCTCTCGGAGTCATATCGGGTCACGAGATCGTGCAGGTCGTGCCAGGACATCAGCATGGCGCGCTTCACGTCGGCGAGGAGATGGGCGTTCTGGTGGAAGAAGTTGCTGCGCTTGTCGACTCCGACCACGGGGATGCGCGTGACGTGCGACCACGTCCAGAGGTCGTCGTCTTCGTCGAGGAGAT
>JBFIOX010000332.1:0-2586 GCA_041610455.1 Gemmatimonadota bacterium | reverse complement strand
CGCGCCCTGTTCGGCGATCAGCCCGGCACCAACTGGCTGGTCGGTCCGTACGAGTGGCTGCTGGGCGCGTTCGTATTCCTCGCGGCGGCGTGGCTGGTCAGCCGACTCGTCCCCGACCTCGTGGAGCGGGGGGCGCGGGGGGTTGCCCGCCTGCTGCACGCGCCGGGCGACCGCGCCTTCCGGCTGGTCTCGCTGGCCCTGCTCGCCCTGCTGCTCTTCGTCGCGTCGACGTTCGCGTTCTCCCGGGCCCCGCTGCTCATCGACGCCATCATCCAAGTGTTCCAGGCCAAGATCTTCGCCGCGGGCCGGATCTTCGCCCCCGCCCCCGAGCACCACGCCTTCTTCGCCACCCAGCACATGGTGGTCGAGGGGGGGCGCTGGTACTCGCAGTATCCGCCGGGACACGCCGGCGCGCTGACGCTGGGCGTGTGGATGGGGGCCACCTGGCTCGTTCCGATCGCGCTCTCGGTCGGCTCGGCGTGGCTGGTCACAGACGCGACGCGGCGACTGTTCGGGGAGGCGGTGGCGCGGACCACGCTTGTCCTCCTGGTGCTCGCGCCGTTCTACTGGTTCATGGGGGCGAGCCACATGAACCACGTCTCGGCGCTCTTCCTCGTGGCGCTCTTCCTGTGGTGCTACGTGCGCTGGGCCGGCGTCCGCGCCCCGCGCGAAGCGCCCTCTCGCGCGCCGGTCGGGGGCCCGACGGCCGGGGACGGAGCGGTCGGCGACGAGGCCGACGGCGAGGGAGCCTCCGGGGACGGAGCCGGCCCGGAGGGTGGTCGGCTCCGCCCCATCTGGATGGGGTTCGCCGGTCTGGCGCTGGGCGCGGCCTTCCTCTCGCGCCCCCTCACCGCGCTCGCCGTGGGCCTGGCTTTCGCCGTCCCGACCTTCCGCATCGCGGGTCGGCGCGCCTGGCCGGCGGTGCTCTGGGGCTCGCTCGGCTTCTCGGCGCTCGCGGCGCTCTATCTCGCCTACAACGCCGCGACGACGGGACACGCCTTCACCCCCGGCTACCTCCGGCTGTGGGGGGAGGGGCACGGCCTCGGCTTCCATCTGTCTCCGTGGGGCGACGCGCACACCCCGCTCACCGGGCTGCGGAACGAGCTCGTGGACCTGGCCATGCTCAACAACTTCCTCTTCGAGTGGGGCGTTCCGGCGCTCTGGCCGCTGGGACTCGCGCTCGCCGCGGGCTGGCTCGGCGGGCGCTGGGCGGGGCGGTTGGCGGGGGCTTTCTTCGCCATCCCGGCGGCGTACTTCTTCTACTGGCACCGCGACGCGTTTCTGGGGCCCCGGTACATGTACGAGGGGCTCGTCTTCCTCATCCCCCTCACGGCGCTCTCGCTGCATGCGCTGCGACGCCGGCTGCGCGGACGGGCGTGGCGCGCCCTGGGAGGAGCCGACGCGGGGACCCTGGTGGCGGCCCTGATCGGCCTGTCGTTCCTGTACGCGATCGCCTACGGGACGCCGCAGCGCTTCGGCGTCTACCAGTCGGGCCTGCAGAGCGTGAAGCGCGATCTCGTGGCCGAGGCGCGCGCCGCCGGCATCTCGGAGGGACTCGTTTTCATCGCGGTGAGCTGGGGCAACCGGCTCATCGCGCGCGCGCGCGGCGCGGGGGCGGGCGCTTCGGTCGTGGAGCGTGTCTACCGCACCTCGGACCACTGCGACCTAGAGATGCTGCTCGAGGCGGCCGAGCGGGATGGGTGGCCGCCCGACCGGCTGGATGCGGAGCTCCTGGCCATCGTGCGGCCGCCGGGCGAAGTGGAGGTGACCCCGCTCAACGAGGACATCACGATGCGCCTGGTACCCGGTCGGCCGCTCGCTCCGCTCTGTGCCCAGGAGGTCCGGTACGACCGCCCGGGCTACGGGAACTTCTCGCCCTATCTGGTCCACAACCGACCGGACCTGAGCGGTCCCTTGGTGTTCGCCCGCGACCTGCGGGAGCGCAACGGCATCCTGCGGGCCGCGTATCCCGAGCTTCCGGCCTACCTGAATCGACGGGGGACGTTCGTCCCGCTTCCGTGAGCAAGGGGGCCGCGATCGGGGCCCTGGCCGCCGCCGACCGCCGCCCCGCGCGCGACGCCCCGACCGAGCGCGGCGCAGACTTCGTCGTGTCCCCTCAGGCAGGCTTTCGGGCCAGTGCCTTGAGGAAGGCCTTCGCACCGCGCGCATTGAGCACATCCTTCGGCCCGAGCCAGGCACGTCGGGCCTGCTCCACGCCGTAGTGGATGAGATCCAGCTCGTCGGTGCGGTGGGCGTCGGTCGAGATGAGCACCGGAACGCCCAGCTCGCGGGCGCGCCACAGATGCGTGTCGCGCAGGTCGAGCCGGTTCGGGTGCGAGTTCACCTCCACGGCCACGCCGTGCTCGGCGCAGGCGTGCAGGATCTCATCGATCTCGATGTCGATCGGGGGCCGCCGGTTCAGGATCCTGCCCGTCGGGTGCCCGAAGATCTGGGCGGCCGGGTGCGAGAGCGCCCTCAGGATGCGCTTGGTCTGCTCGGGCCCGGGCAGCCCGAAGTAGGAGTGCACGGAGACGATGACCACGTCCAGCTGCGCCAGCATCTCGTCCTCCAGGTCCAGCCGGCCAT
>JBFIOX010000331.1:0-2607 GCA_041610455.1 Gemmatimonadota bacterium | reverse complement strand
CGTTTCTTCCTGCCGGGCCCGACCGAGGTCCTGCCCGACCTCTTGGCGGCGATGCAGCGTCCGGTCGTGGGGCACCGCAGCGACGAGATCTCGGCGCTCATCGAGGGCATGCAGGGCGGTCTCTCGCGCCTCTTCGCCACCGCGCGCCCCGTCTACCTGAGCACCTCTTCGGCCACCGGCTTGATGGAGGCCGCCATCACGAACCTGACGCGGCGGCGGGTACTCTGTCTGACCTGCGGGGCCTTCAGCGAGCGCTTCCACGCCATCGCGCAGGCCACCGGTCGCCCCGCCGACACACTCGAAGCGACGTGGGGGGAGCCGAACCTCCCCGAGCAGCTCCGCGACGCGCTGTCGCGCGAGCCGGGCCGGTACGACCTCGTCACCGTGGTCCACTCCGAGAGCTCGACCGGCGTGCTCAACCCCATCGCGGAGCTGGCCTCGGTGGTGCGGGAGTTCGACGACGTGCTGATCGCGGTCGACACGGTGTCCTCGCTCGCCGGGGCTCCCGTGCTGACCGACGAATGGGGACTCGACTTCGTCCTCACCGGCTCGCAGAAGGCCGTGGCCTTGCCTCCGGGCCTGGCGTTGGCGGCGGCCTCCGAGCGCGCCCTGGCGCGCGCCCGCGAGGTCGAGCACCGCGGTTTCTATTTCGATCTGCTGAAGTTCGAGAAGAACCTCGAGCGATGGCAGACGCCCAACACGCCGGCGGTGTCGCTGATCTACGCGCTGGCCGCTCAGCTCGAGCGCCTGGAAGCCGAAGGGCTCGAGGCTCGCTGGCGGCGACACACCGCCATGGCGACGCGCACCTACGAATGGGTCGAAACGCTCGCCGCACGGACGGGTCGCCCCTACCGCGTCCTCGCGCCGGAGGGCTATCGGTCACCGTGCCTCACGGTCATCATGCTTCCCGACGGCCTCACGGGGCCCGACGTCGTGGCGTCTGCCAAGGCCGCGGGGTTCACCATCGCGACGGGCTACGGCCGATTGAAGGCGACGGCGTTTCGCATCGGACACATGGGGGAGCACACGGTGGAGGAGTTGGAGGAGTTGCTGAGCGTGCTGGACGACGCCCTGTGAGCGGGGCGGAGAACGGCGGCTCGGGACGCGGGGAGAACGGAGCCGGTCCCGGCGTCGCCAAGCGGCTGGTGATCGCCGATCCCCTGCTGCCCGAGGGGCTGGAGGTGCTGCGCTCGGCGGTGGGGCTGGCCGTCGAGGACCATACGACCGACGACCGGGCCACGCTGGCCGCGTCGCTGAGGGGCGCCTCGGGGCTCATCGTGCGGAGTCGAACGAAGGTCGACGCCGAGCTGATCGGCGCCTCGGAAGCCTTGGAGGTGATCGGCCGGGCCGGCGTCGGGGTGGACAACATCGATGTGGCCGCGGCGACCCGGCGCGGCATCGCGGTCCTCAACGCGCCGGCCGCCAATACCTATTCGACCGCGGAGCTGGCGTTCGGGCTCCTGCTCGCGGCGGCCCGCCGCATCCCCCAGGCGGACGCCAGCACACGGGCGGGGGAGTGGAAGCGGAAGCAGCTGCGGGGAATCCAGCTGCGCGGCAAGACGCTCGGCGTGTTGGGCATCGGTCGGATCGGGTCGGAGATGGTCCGGCGGGGCCGCGCCTTCGGCATGCACGTCATCGCCCACGATCCGTACGTCTCCGCGGATCGGGCCAACGAGCTGGGCATCGAGCTTCTCGAGCTGGACGCCGTGCTCGCGCGCGCGAACGTCCTCACCCTGCACGTTCCGCTCACCGAACAGAACCACGGGTTCATCGGGGCGGCCGCGCTGGCCCGCTTGCCCGAGGGCGCGATCGTCGTGAACGCCGCCCGCGGCGGGCTGATCGACGAGACGGCCCTCGCCGCGGCGTTGGCCAGCGGTCATCTGGCCGCCGCGGGGTTGGACGTGTACGAATCGGAGCCCCTGCCGGCCGACTCGCCCCTGCGCGAGGCTCCCAACCTGGTGCTCAGCCCCCACATCGGGGCCGCGACCGCCGAGGCGCAGCGCGAGGTGTCTCGCCAGATCGCCATCGCGGTGCGAGACGCCCTGCTATCGGCCGACTACCGGGCCGCGCTGAACGCGCCCTACGAGGCGGGCGATCGGGTGCGCACGGGGCCGATCATGGACCTGGGTCGGCGGCTCGGCACGCTCCTGGCCGAGCTGGCCCCCGGCCCCCGATCACGCCTCGAGATTCGGTACGCGGGGGCGGTGGATGGCGTGTTGCGCCCGCTCGCGGCGGCCGCGGTCGAGGGGTTCCTGCGCCGCCGCGTCGAGCCCCCCATCAACGTCGTCAACGCGCTGTCGATCGCCGGCGAGCGCGGGTTGGAGGTGGCGCGCGTCCGCACGACCGCCATGAGCGACTACACGAACTACGTCGAGCTGTCGGCCCGCGCGAAGAACGAGGAGGATGTCGTGGTGGGGGGCGCGCTCCTCGGCGAGGGGCAGCACGCCCGCATCGTGCGCATCGGGGAGTTCCACGTGGACACCGTGCCGCACGGCACGCTGCTCCTGGTCCGGAACCGCGATGTGCCGGGCGTGATCGGCGAGGTGGGCACCAAGCTCGGTCAGGCCAACGTGAACATCGCCGAATACCACCAGGCGCGGCGCGAGG
>JBFIOX010000330.1:0-2622 GCA_041610455.1 Gemmatimonadota bacterium | reverse complement strand
CTGTCGGGCCTCGAGGATCTCCTGCGTGCGCCGCTCGAGGACCTCGAGCGTCGTGCTGTCGCGGAGGTCCGCGGCCCGAGGGCGCTGCTCCGCCTGCGGCCGGGTCTCATCACCGCCGATCCACGAGGCGGCCGCCCGCCGGACGGACGGGTACGCAGTCTCGACGAAGATCGCGCCCACCACCGCCGTGACGACGGCGGTCAGCACGCAATAACGGACGACTTGTCGGCGCGAAAAGGCGCTCATGACGCTCGCTCCTGAGCTGCGTGATTCGTGGTCGGTCGGGCGGCCGGGCGGATCGCCTCGCGATCGCCCGCGGGAGTGGGCCCAGGCTCTCTCCACGAAGGTGGAGGGGCGCAGGCGCAAGCCTCGTGCACGTACCCGCCCTCGGGGAAGGCGACCTCAACTTTATACGCTTCAGCAGGTTGTAGTGCGCGACTCCGGGGGCCCGGACGAAACGCCGTCTCGGTGTAGGGAGGGCGCGACAAGCTCAGCCCGCCGGCCGAGCTCGGGCCGAGCGTGGACGCGACCGCTTCGTGCGATGGCCCCGACGACGCGGCCCCGGTCCCCCCCGCCGATCCGTCCGGCTGTGCGCCCGGAGGCGCTTTCATCCGGTAGATCGCCCATGCCCGCGTGACCTCGAGCGGCGTGTAGGCCGCGTCGAGCCAGGCTTTGAGCTCCGGCTGCCGCTCGAACACCTGCGGAAAGAAGGTGGCCACGTACCGTGCGCCTCTCCCCCTCGCCCTCTCCAGCAGCTCGGGCGTCGCCTGAAAGTCATCGGGGTTCCATCCCTTGCGGTGGCTGAGGTAGAAGTCGATCGGATCGCAGTAGAGGAACTCTCCCTCGGGCGTCCGGTGGCGGTAGATCTCGGGCGGGTGGTCCGCCGGGCGGCGCGCGATGAAGACGATCAGCGCGTCCGGCTCGGTGAGCTCTTGTACGCGCTGGCCGAAGGCGATCCGGGTGCTCCGCTGCGGATGGATGGCGAGCATCTCTCCCAGCTTCCAGGCGCTCGCCGCGACGACGGCCACGATCAACGCCGCGGTGCCGATGCGCCACGGCGGGCCCTTCTCGATCAGCCGTGCCGCTCCGTAGCCCATCCAGGCCGCCGCCAGGAAAACCGCCGGGAGCTGGTAATGGTCGTGACCCCAGTGCCCTCGCGGCACCAGGAGCACGTAGACGCCGAATCCGATCAGCCACCACCACAGGACCCCGCTACGCAGCCGCGATCGATTCCACCAGTTGTAGGCGAGCCCCGCGCCGAGCAGCAGGAATCCCGCCGGTGTGAAGATCTCGAAGGTGATGCGCTCGGCCAGCTTCTTCGCGAGCAGCACCCAGTGGGAGTCGCCGAGTGGCCAGATTCCCGCGATCGTCTGACGCCCCAGTAGCCCGAAGGTGTTCCCGTACTCGACCCAAAGTCCGTATGCGTGCCGGAACCACAAGAACGCCGGCAGGAGAACGAGCGCCGCGTAGCCCCACAGTTCGGGCCGGGCCACGGCGGCGACGCCGAAGCGGCGGCACGCGAGGTAGCCGAGGGGGATCGCGAGGTAGAGGCTCGGCGGCTTGATGAGCACCGCGACCGCCGTTCCGAGCGCGCTGAGCGCCAGGAATCGCCACCGCGGATCGTCGGTCCATACCCAAAAGTAGTGGACGCCCGCCAGCGACCCGAGGGCCAGCAGCGCGTCCGGCTGGAAGGCTCGGGTCTGGAAGAAGGCCAAGGGCACCACCGTGTACAGAAGGACCGCCAGGACCCCGGCGCGCGGGTCGAACGCCCGGGCCGTCAGCCGGAACAGCAATAGCGCGGAGAGGAGGTAGACGAAGATGTTGAGCGCCCGCCCCACCCACTCGTGCGGGCCGAAGATCTTGTAGAGGAGCGCAACGGAGTACGTGTAGAGCTGGAACTCGACCTCGACGTAGCCCGGTGAGGCGCCGCGCCAATCGACCTGGGGATAGAGGATGTTCATCCCGCCCTCGTAGAAGTTCCGCGCGAGGGCGGCGGTGTCGTGCTGCCGGTAGGAGTGCCAATCGAACAGCGGGACGTCGATCTGGTACAGGCGGGCGATCGCGCCCAACACGACGATCGCGAGCAGTACCGGCGGGAGGCGCGACCCGGGAGAGGGCGAGTCGACGCGGGAGGGTCCCGCACCCGGAGGCGGGTCGTCCGTCCTGCCCGAACCGGTCGTTTCGTCCACCCGCGCCCTCGTCCACACCCTGCCGGCTCGATCGTCAACCCAGGCCGAAAAGTTGCGGCGTCTCGGACATCGCTGCAAGGAGATGCCTCTCGAGAACCACCCGGCGAGACGCGGGTATGGGGCGCTCTCGGGGAAGAACCGGGGTCCGAAACGTCGGGAGCAGACCAACGTCGAGATAGAGGAGAGGATGCGCCTGTCGCTCGAACGAATCATCGCCGTTCCCCTCTGGACGCTCGTTCTCGCCGGCTGCGGCGGGTGCGGGAGTGACCCGATTACGAGCGCACCTCCGCCTCCTCCGGGACCGCCCCCTCCGCCGGGAAGCGTCAGCTACGCGGTGGAGTACGGGACGTTCATCGGGGGGAACGACGAAGACGAGGCGCGCGAGCACGTCGTCCTCGCCGGCGGCCGCCTGCTGTTCGGCCTGCGCGCCGAG
>JBFIOX010000329.1:0-2626 GCA_041610455.1 Gemmatimonadota bacterium | reverse complement strand
GGCGGGGGTGGTCGCCATCGTCGCCCTGTGCGCCGCCGTCGGCGGCGTCGGCCAGGGTGGTGGCGGTATCATTGGCCGTCCCATCGCCGAGCTGCTCGGCTGGTTGGTGTGGGCGGGGGTCACCTACTTCATCGGGACCCGCCTCTTCAAGGGCGAAGCCACGTGGGGCGAGATGCTTCGCACGATCGGCTTCGCCAAATCGCCGGGCGTCCTCTTTCTCCTCGCCGGCGTGCCTCTTCTGGGTTCTTTGGTGGCGGCGGCCGCGGGCATCTGGATGTTGATCGCGGGGCTCATCGCCATCCGCCAGGCGCTTGATGTCACCACGGGGCAGGCGCTGATCACCGCCTTCCTGGGATGGCTGGCGGGCGTGGCGGTCGGCTTCGTGCTCGCGCTCGCGTTCGGAATCCCGGCCGGCATCATCGGCTCCATGAACTAACGCGGCGCGCGGCCTTCCGAGGGCCGCACGCCGCCGATCGCGGTTCCGGAGCGCCGAGCGCGCCTACCCGCTGACGGACGTCAGGTCGAGCGGGTATCCTTCCGCGATGAGCTTGCCGGCCTTCGCCGCGGGAACCGGGCCCGAGAAGAAGAAGCCCTGCGCCTGCTGGCAGCCCAGCGCGCGCAGGCGCTGGAACTGCTCGCGATTCTCGATCCCCTCGGCGATGACCTCGAGCTCGAGGATCTTGGCCAGCTCGATGATGGTCCGCGCCACGTCCCACTCGTTGCTCGTCCCGGCCGTCCCGCTCACGAAAGATCGGTCGATCTTGAGCGCGCCGATCGGATATCGGTGCAGGTAGCTGAGCGACGAGTACCCGGTCCCGAAGTCGTCGACCGCGATGCGCACCCCGCGTTGGCTGAGCGCCTTGAGAATGCGCCCGGCGGCGGGGCCGTCTTTCATGAACGTGCCCTCGCTCACATCGATGCGCACCAGCTTTGGTTCCAGCTTGGAGCCTTCGATCGTCTCGAGGATGCGAGGCACGAACGATTCCTCGAACAACTGTGACTCGGCGACGTTGATGGCCACGTTGGGCGGGAAACGCAGGTTGAGAGAGTCGATCCACTCCCGCATCTGACGGCACGCGCGATCGACGACCCAGTAGCCCAACTCGAACAGCAGTCCCGCTTCTTCGGCCACCGGGATGAACTCGGCGGGAGAGATGGGACCGCGCTCCGGATGGTTCCAGCGCAGGAAGGCTTCGACCCCCGTGATGCGGCCATCGCTCAGCGACACGACCGGTTGGTACTCGAGGAACAGCTCGCGCGTCTCGAACGCCTCGCGCAGGTCGCCTTCGAGCTCCGAGATCGACTGCGCGTACGCTTTGGTCGCCGCGTCGAACACCTGGATCGTCGTCTCGTCGCGTCTGGCGCGCCGCAGAGCGATGCGGGCGTCCCGGATCATCTCCTCGGGCGTCTCGTACGCCGTTCGGCTGAGCGAGAGCCCGATCGCCGGCTTGAACGAGAGCGACGTGCTGCCCAGCGGGATGGCCTGGGAAAGCCCCCCGGCGATGCGTTCGGCGACCCGCACGGCGTCGTCGAGACTCTTGACGTCATCCAGCACGACCCCGAAGTCGAGATCGTCCATGTGCGCGACGGTGTCGCCCGGCCGCATGGCGCTGGCGATGCGGCGCCCGATCGACAGCAACAACTCCTCGGTGGCCTCCGACCCCACCTCCTCCGACGTCTCGCGCAAGCCCTCGAGCGCCAGGGTCAGCACCGCGAAAGCGCGGTCTGGTCTCCGGACCCGGCGCCGCATCGCCTGTTCGATCCGGTCGTTGAGCATGGCGCCGGTCGGGAATCCGGTGAGCCGGTTGTACATGAAGTCCCGCGCCGTCCGATCATCGCGCGACCGCGTATCGGTCAAGTCCACCATCGAGCCGGCGATCCGCGCGGCGCGGCCGTTCTGGCCCCGCTCCGCCACGCCCCTCACGCGCACCCAGCGATGGGTCCCATCGCTGTGCTGCAACCGGTGCTCGCTCTCGAAGCGCGGCGAGCCACCGTCGAGGTGTTCGAGCAGCTCGAGCTCCACCCGATCCGCGTCGTCGGGGTGGATGCGGTCGAACCATTCGGAGGGCTGTTGCGTCAGCTCCTGCGAGCCGAACCCCAGGATGGCCTTCCAGCGCGCCGACAGGTGGAGCTCGTCGGACTCGAGATCCCAATCCCACAGACCGGCCTCGGCCCCCCGGCAGACGAGAGCGTAGCGGCGCTCGGCGTCGGTCACCCGACCCTCCGTGGGCTCGAGCCGGGCGGTCAACTCCTTGACGTGGCGGGCCGCGCCGCTGACCGCCGCCTGCGCGCGAACGCGCGACGCCATCTGGCAGAGTATGCCTCGACTGATCTGCATGCCCTGCCGAACCGTCGGGGCGGGCTGATCATTCTGCCCGCGCAGCAGGATGACGGCGCCGAGCACCTTGCCTGCCGCGTCGATCGGGAACGGATCGACGGCCTCGAGCCCCTGGGACGCGGCCAGACGGGCCATGAGCGGGGGAAGGCGGGAGGCGTCCAGCGGCCGCTCGCCATCGACGAGCAGACGCTCCAGTTGATCGGCCGCGCTGTCCCGCACCGCGCCGCGCCAGTCCTCGGCCACCTCCCGGTCGGCCACGGCCAGCGCCGCGGCCGAGACGGTGCCGTC
>JBFIOX010000328.1:0-2644 GCA_041610455.1 Gemmatimonadota bacterium | reverse complement strand
GGCCGCTCTCGACTGGACGAAGAGCCGCAACTCGCGCCGCTTCGGCTCATCCGGAACCCACCCCGGCGGAGGCTCCACGTACAGCCCCATCATGAGGCCCCCCATCCCCTCGGTCGCGTGATCACCGGCCTCGTGGTGCGCCTCGGTGAACAGAGGAGAGAAGCGTTCCTGCTCCGAGACCCGCCGGTCCATGCGGACGTTGGGGGTGACGTGGGAGCTCATGTGACAGTGGAAGATCCAGCCACCCGGACGGTGGGGCGACCAGGCGATCGACATGGTGCCACCGGGCGGGATGTGCTCGGTGACGGCCATGCGCTGCTGGTCCTTCCAGTAGACCGTGTCGCGCCGCAGATCGCCCTTCGCCTCCACGCGGTAGAAAAAGCCGTGCAGGTGCATGGCGTGGGCGTCGTAGGAGGCGTTGATCAGCCTCCAGCGGACGGAATCGCCGAGCGCGTATGTCAGCCGCTCCGTGTGCGGCCACGGCCGCCCGTTGATCACGAGGAACTCCCGGCCAAGATCGGGCGCGCCGTTCGGCAACCTCCCATCCGCCCAGATGCCGATGACGAGGACGCGATCCTCCCGCCGCGCACCGGGGTCGTCGACGATCAGCGCCCCCGTGAGCTGGCTGTCCTCGAACGCCCTCTGGTTAAAGCCCCCCGCGGACATCGATCCCCAGTAGTAGTAGGTGCCCGCGGCGTCCGCCCTGAACTCGACGGTCCGGGTCTGGCCGGGTTCGAGGGTGAGCGGTCCCGCCAACCCGTTCCGACGGGCGCCGAGTCCCCGGATGACGATCGTGCTGTCGACCTGATTCGTGAGGGTCACGCTGACGAGGGTGCCGCGGTCCACGCGAATCAGGGGACCGGGGATGGAGGCCCCGACGCCGCGCTCCGCGAAGGCGTACACCCGTCCGGGAGGCTGGTCTTCGCCCACGACGTGCCAGTCTCCCTCCACGATATCGAGCTCGAGCGTCAGACGTCCATCGGCCAGCTCGCCGGCGGGGTCGGTGTTGTCGTTCCAGGCGACGCGTGTCGCGGGGGTGTTCGCGGGCAAGGCCTGCCACACGGCCGCGGCCGCAGCCGCGAGCAGAGAGGCCGCGACGGATCGCCGGACGATCATCTCCTGCCTCCTCTGGGGAGCATCCTTCGAGTGGGGCGGCTTCCGGGGGCTCGCCGCGCCCCCGGAGCCAAGCTCGGCGCGCGCCGCCCTCTTACCGGATCTCGAACGTCAACGTGGCCCAGCTCGACTCGTAATCCAGGTCGGGATCCGATGGCGTCTCGGCCATGTGGATCGCCCGCACGTACCAGCGCCCCCCGGAGCTGAGGGGAATCGTGGCGACGCCGTTCGAATCGGTACGCGTCGTCACGGCCTCGACGTGGTTGCCCTGATCGTCGTGCGCGTGGTTGTGCTCGTGGTTGGCGTACACGATCTGGTTGGGCACGGGCTTGCCGGCGCGCAGGAACCGCACCCGCAGGTCCCCGCCGACCGAAAGCTCGTACGGGTTCTGGAGCGGCACGAACTCCGCGGGATACCCCATCTCGTGCGACCAGTGGTTGCTCCGCGCATCCCCGACCTGGACGATCGCCTTCACGTGCTTGCTGTACCGCTCCGTGGCCTCCTCGCCCATTTTGCCGGCCTTCTGCCGCGCCTCGAGGGCGTCGGTCACGCCGTCGTGCACCAGGTAGGCGTTGAAGTCCTCGGCGCTCAGCGTGAACGTTCTCGCCGCGGTCGACACCGCGACGACGTACGTTCCCGGACCCTTGGTCCGGAACGTGAGCAGCGAGGTGTCGAGGCTGTCTGGGTGGGAGCGGTAGACGGCCGAGTCCTTCCATGCCGACGCGGGCGGGTGCTCGACGCCGGCCGGCCCGACGATGCTCACGTCCAGCATCCGGTCGCGCGTGATCGGGTTCTCGCTCTTGTCGAAGTCTCCGTTGATGAGCTGGACCACCGCCTTCGAGTTCGGCGCCAAATAAAAGCTCTCGAGCTTGAGGAACATCGTATGGGCTCGAGCGGTGGCGACGATGACGAGGGTCAGCGCGGCCAGTGCGATCAGGGTGCGTCGATCGATTCTCATTCCGATCCTCTGACGGGTGTGGGTGATGGATCGATGAATACGGGGTGGTCCCCCCGTCGTCCACCGTGCCGGGGAACGGCGCGGGGCTGGCCGTCTTGTGATCCGCGAGTAGATTCGCCGCGGCTCATCACCGCGGAAGGCGCGGGGCGCGGCGGCGCAGAGGCCCCCTTCCGCTCCAAGTCGAGACATCCACCATGAAGCAGCGGTCCCTGGCCGGCATCGGTCCGGCGCTGTGCTTGTGCGCCCTCGCGGCGTGCGACCTCCCCACGAACCCCTCGGCGGCCGACGCGACGGAAAGTCCCGATCGGTGGCGGCCGAGCGCGGCCGTGGGCCCGAGCGGGTTCAACGTGTACAACTTCCAGCTGCGCGCCGATGCCTCGAGCCCGTCCCGCGCCTGGGGCAGCATGCAGCTCCGGATCGGGACGCGGCTACCGCCCAATCCGTGCACGGATGGGGTCGCATTCGCCGCCGGCACCCCGCGCGTGGCCCTGTGCGGGACCATCCACAACCCGGGCGGAGAGACCTTCGCCGGCGGGTTCCTGACGGCCGGCGCGGCGGCGGACATCTTCGTCC
>JBFIOX010000327.1:0-2651 GCA_041610455.1 Gemmatimonadota bacterium | reverse complement strand
GATCACCGTGCTGTGCTCGGGGCGGCGAGGTCGACACAGCATGGACGACGCCTGGTGCGCGGGCCATCTTGTGGAGCGCATGATGGAAGTGGAACCCGGACTCACGTTGGGGAACGGGGCGACGGCCGCCCTGGCGCTGGCCAGGGACGCGGGGGCCCCGACTCCGGCCGCCTTGGCGCGTACCGAGGCCGGCCACGCGCTGCGCGCGCTGGGTCTCGAGGGCGATCTCGGCGCTTGCGCCGCTGTCGATGACGTGACGGTCGTTCCGACATGGCGGGACGGCGCGTTCGTGAAGGGTGGGGAGGAGGCAGGCGATGGTCGATGAGCGACAGCGACGGGAGGCCCTGGGTGTCGGGCTTCTCGTGGTGGGTCTGCTGGTGGCGCTCGCGGTGCTTTCGCCCGCGCTGACGGGCGGCCGCAATTGGATCGGTCCCGTCGGTGCGGGCCTGCACCGCGTCCTCGGTTTCATCTTCGGCCCCCTGTCGGCACTGCTCGCCCTCTCGGCCTTCATCTGGGGAGCGCACTTCCTGGGCTGGGGCGATCGTGGGAGAGCGATTCGCTGGTCGGTTCTTCCGGCCGCCCTCCTTCTGGTGCTGCCCACCCTGCTGTGGCTCACGGTGGCGCGCGGGGGCGGAGCCGTCGAAGTGGGCTGGCTGGCCGAGACCCTGGGAGCCGGACTGACCGCCGCCTTCGGACGGATCGGGGGACTCCTGATCGCGGTCACCCTCCTCCTCGTCACCCTGCTCCTCACCTTGGGTGGGTCCGTGACCCGCACCCTGGTCGGTGGGGGCCGCATGGCGCGACGCGGCATCGCTGCGGGTGCGCAGGGAGCGCGCGCCCTGGGGGCCGGCGTCGCCGAGCTGTACAAGAGCCCGGATGACGCGCCGACCCCATGGCAGGCGGAGGCCGCGGCGGCGCCGGCCGAGCAGGACGCGCCGGCCGAGAGCCCCCCGCAGGCCGAGAAGAACGGCCGGAAGCGGCGCAACGGGCGCCGAGGGCGGGTCGAAGCAGCCGATGAGCCCGCGTTCCCGACGCTCGAGGACCCCGGCGATCTCGACCAGACCGCCCTCCCGCCCATCGAGCTCCTTGAAGAGCCGGTGGGGGGTGGAAGCGGGCTCGGCGTGCGCGAACTCGACCGATTGGGCAACGTGCTCATCGAGAAGCTCGCGACGTTCCGGATCGCCGGCGAGATCGGCGGTTGGACCACCGGGCCCGTCGTCACGCAGTTCGAGGTGGTGCCGGCGCCCGGCGTCAAAGTGGGTCAGATCTCGGCGCGGGCGGACGACCTCGCCCTCGCCCTCAAGGCTCCGTCGGTGCGCATCGTGGCGCCCATTCCCGGCAAGGGGGCGGTGGGCGTGGAGGTGCCGAACCCCGCCCCCGAGATCGTGCGGTTGCGCGAGGTGCTGGAGAGCCCCGCCTACCGGCGGGCCAAGGCGGCCCTCCCCTTGGCCCTCGGTCGCGATCTTTCCGGGCGGCCCTACTGCGCCGACCTGACGCGCATGCCGCACCTGCTCATCGCCGGACAGACAGGCTCGGGCAAGTCCGTCTGCATCAACACGCTGATTACGAGCCTCGTCTACCGGTACACGCCGAGCGAGCTGCGGCTCTTGATGATCGACCCGAAGATGGTCGAGCTCTCGGTGTACGGAGACCTGCCCCACCTGCGACACCCGGTGATCACCGACAACGACGAAGCGGCCTCGGTGCTCAAGTGGGCGGTATTCGAGATGAAGCGGCGTTTCGGGCTTCTGTCGGCCAACGGCTGCCGCAACGTGAGCGAGTTCAACGCGCGGATCCGCAAGGGCCGCGAGGTGTTTCTCCCCAGCCGGGGGCCCGCCGACGAGGGGCGCCCGTACGACGAAGGACCGCTGCCCTACATCGTGCTCCTGGTGGACGAGCTGGCGGACCTGATGATGACCGTGCAATCGGAGGTCGAGACGCCGCTCGCCATGCTGGCGCAGAAGGCGCGCGCGGTGGGAATCCACCTCGTCATCGCCACTCAGCGCCCGTCCGTCAACGTGCTCACGGGTCTCATCAAGGCCAACATTCCCAGCCGGATCGCCTTTCGGGTCGCATCCAAGATCGACAGTCGGACGATCCTGGATCAGAACGGGGCGGAGAGCCTGCTGGGGAACGGCGACATGCTGTTCCTACCGCCCGGCGAGTCGGACCCCGCCCGCATCCAGGGCGCCTTCATTTCCTCGGCCGAAACCGAGCGCATCCTCGACTGGTATCGCGAGCAGGCGGCGGTGCGCGCCCGCGACGCGGCGGAGGAGCGCGACATCCTCGATGTGGTCAAGGAGTGGGAAGAAGCGGAGGCGCGCATCGACGTGGCGGGCGAGGTGCTCGACGATCGGGACGACCTGTTCCGCCAGGCCGCCGAGATCGTCATCACCAACTCGGCAGGCTCGACGAGCTTGCTCCAGCGGCGCCTCAAGATCGGATACGGGCGGGCGGCGCGGATCATCGACCAGCTGCACCATGCCGGCGTGGTGGGCCCGGCGGATGGATCCAAGCCACGCGAGGTGTTGGTCTCGCTCTCCGATCTAGACGACGTGATGTTCGAGGACGGATGACGAAGGGTCACCGTGCACTGCGGGCGTCACGGCCCCGTCGGACGAGCCTCGTCTCGCTCATGGCTTGCGCGCTCG
>JBFIOX010000326.1:0-2653 GCA_041610455.1 Gemmatimonadota bacterium | reverse complement strand
GCTTGACGCCTCCTTGACCGGCCCGGGCTCGATTCCCCCCGACACTCGAAGCAGGAGGTGCCCGATGCGCGCCCGAACGATCGTCATGGTGGCGTTCCTTATCCCCCCGGCGCTGTGGGGTCAGAGTCCCGACGAGCGGGCCGACCGGACCACCCGTCGCCTATCGATCGCCCTGGAGTGGGGTGGCTCGGTAGGTGGTCCGGGAGCCGGTCTGGTGACACAGCTGCGCGAGGCGGGGTTCGATGACCGGACTCCGGAGTCGTGCTTCTTCATCTTTTGCACTCCCGCGACCGACCACCCGACGGAGGAGGGTTCTGGAATAGGCGTGGGCATCACGGCCAGGTACGCGATCGGTCCCCGGCTGGCCGTCGGCGCGGGCTACGGCGACAGACCGCTCGGCGGGGCCACCGGATACCGAGACGCGGCCGGGACGAACAGTCCGTTCGGCGACCGCGTCGTCAGCCACTGGAGTGCCAAGGCGGTGTGGGCGGCCGCGTTCTGGAGACCGTATCCGACCGTTCGCATCGGTGGTGGTCCGAACTGGCACCGACTCACGACCGGGGAGCAGGGCTCCAGCGTATCGCGAGCCGGCCTCATGGGTGAGGTGGGCCTGGATGCCCCCGCGGGTCGTAGACTGTTCGTGGACCTCGCGATTCGAGGGCACCTCGTTCCGCCGACTGACGTCGAGCACAGCGGGACCGTGCCGATCACGCTGCGACCCGACTGGAGCCACGTGTTGTTCCTCATCGGGCTGGGTGTTCGCCTCTGAGGCGAGGCGCACGGCTTGGCCGCGAGAGCGTGGGCCGCCGCGGCGGGCGCTAGACGACCATCGTCTTCCAGTGGCCGCGCCGGAAGATGATGAGCCCCACCACCGCCGAGAGCGAGAAGGCGGTCGCGATGGCCCAGAACACCCCATCGGGGCCCATGTCGAGCGTGCGCGCGAGGATCCACGCCATGGGGAGCTGGAAGAGCCAGAACACGAAGATGTTGATCTTGGTCGGCGTGCCCGTGTCGCCCGCGCCGTTGAACGCCTGCATGGTCACCATCCCCCAGGCGTAGAAGACGTAGCCGTAGCTGATGATCCGGAGCGCCCGCACGGCGACCGCGTGCGTCTCCGGGTCGGAGGCGAAAGGGGCGAGGATGGCGGGGGCGAACGCCACGAACAGAACCGTGACGAGCGCCATGAACGCCATGTTCCACGATCCCGTCACGTAGACGGCCCGCTCGGCGCGATCCGGCTTGCGCGCGCCCAGGTTCTGGCCCACCAGGGTCGCCGCCGCGTTGGCCACGCCCCAGGCCGGGAGGAGGATGAAGATGACGAGGCGGATGGCGAGCACGTAGCCGGCCAGCACGATCGCGCCGAACGTGGCGAGGATGCGGACGAGCCCGATGTAGCTCGCCTGGGCCACGAGCATCTGGCCCACCCCGCCCCTCGACACGCGCAGCAGGTTCTTGATGATCTTGGGATCGATCACCAGGTCCTCGCGCCGCACGCGCAGCCGCCGTCCCCGCGACATCCCGCGGAACTGGTAGATGACGCCGATCCCGCGCCCGATGGTGGTCGCCACGGCCGCGCCGGTGAGCCCCATCTCGGGGAAGGGCCCGAACCCGGTGATGAGCATGGGGTCGAGGAAGATGTTGATCCCGTTGGCGAGCCACACCGAGCGCATGGCCATCGCCGCGTCGCCCGCCCCGCGATAGATGGCGTTGTTCAGGAAGATGAGGATGATGACCATCATCCCCCCGTACTGGATGCGGGCGAACGTCGTCCCGACCGCCACGGTCTCCTCGTCCGCCCCCATGAGGCGCAGCATGTCGGGCGCCCAGATCACGCCGGCGATCCCCAGCACGATGGCGGTGACCATGCCGACCATGATCGCCTGCACCGCCGAGCGCGCCGCCCCCCGCTCGTCCTTCTCGCCGATGCGCCGCGCCACCAGCGCCGTGGTGGACATGCTGAGCCCCACCGCGATCGAATACACGATCTCGAGGAACGTCTCGGTGAGGCCGAGCGCGGCCAGCGCGTGGGCGCCGAGCCGCGCCACGAAGAACGCGTCGACCACGACGAACAGCGACTCCCCCGCCATCTCGAGCACCATGGGGATCGAGAGCAGCAGGACGCCGCGGTTCAGGCTCCCGGTGGTGAAGTCCTGCTCGGTGCCGTGGAAGGACTCACGCACCGCGGACCACAGGCCCGGGCGCGGCGTCGGAACGTCGGACTCGTCCTCCGGGCGCTCCGGGGCGTGCGCTCCCTGGCGCTCGTCATCGCCCTCCGGCGCCTCCCGATCGGCTTCGCCGGGCTCGCCATGGGGCGTGTCTTGGGTCGGGTCGTCCGGGATCACGCGCTCGCCTCGATGGAAGCTGCCACGGAGGCGATTGGGGCGGGCCGAAGGGGCCCCGCGTCACCTCGGGGGGAAGCGAGCGCGAATGCTCGACCGCCGGGGGCCGACGCGCAAGCGCGCCCCCGGCGGGCTCGTGGTGGCTGGGGAGGCTAGATCCCCAGCCAGTAGGTGAGCTTGATGAGGAAGATGTTGTCCGTGGGCGTTCCGAACAGGCCGTCGGTGTCGCGGCTGAAGTTCAGGTCGCCGAACGGATCGGTCGAGTTCCGGTCCTGCGTCCACACGAAGAAGAGCGTCGAGCCCGGCGTGTACTC
>JBFIOX010000325.1:0-2665 GCA_041610455.1 Gemmatimonadota bacterium | reverse complement strand
GGACGGCCGCGCCGCGTGATCGGCCCGAACCCGATTCCCTTCCACGCGATGGCCGCCGCCGGCTTGATCTCCACGATGGCCGGCGCACCGGGCGTGCGGGCGAGGAGGAAGAGGAGCATCGAATGGGCGCCCGCGACGCTGGCCTTCGCGAGGAGGGTGCGCGACGGGCGCTCCTCGGAGTGCGTGAACGGTACGTTCAGTCCCATGCCGCCGGTGCCCGAGGTGCCGATCTTCACGTACGACTTCACCCCGCCCCGCTCCAGACCCGCCATCATGAGCTGCACGTGGCGGATGAGCTGGGGCAGATAGAGGGTGGCCAGATGCTCACCGAACGCTTCGTGCGTGAGCGCTCCGGCCTCCGACTCCTTCCGGACCCGCAGCGTCGATTCGAACACGTTCTGGTACGCGATCGCGGTGGCCGTGTTGATGCAGTCCACCACCACCGCGGGGCGATGCCGCTCGATCAGCTGTACGAGCAGCGAGCGGTCCACCAGGGCGCCGTCCAGGGGATCGAGGATGTCGTCGAGCAGCTCGCTCGTCTTCGCCGGGTCGTCGAGGACGCGGCGACGTCCCAGCGAAGCGTGCTCGGCCCGCAGGAAGATGTCGCCCCACTCCGGAACGAGCTTCGTTTCCGGAGCGGCCTCGTCGGCGAGCGCCGCCACGGCCGTTTCCGCCTCGTCCTGGCGAAGCGCGGCGATCACGATCCGTTCCGGAACGCGCGGCAACATGCGGCGCGCCACGGCGAGACCGACCAGGCCCGAGCCGCCCAGAATGAGGACCCGCCCACCCTCTAACCCCACGCCCCAGGCCTCCTGTCGTAGCTCATCGGCTCTCCCCCGGCCGGTCGGCGCGATCCCGGTCCACCACCGCCTGCAACGCCCGGCGCTCGTCGTCGGTCAGCCAGCGCGCGTTCCCCGCGGGAAGCGTGCCGAGCGAGATGGGGCCCACGGCCACCCGCTTCAAGCGGCGGATCTTGGTGCCCAGCGCCGCCAGCATGCGCCGGATCTCTCGATTGCGTCCCTCGGCGATGACGATCTCGATGACGGGCGCGGCCCCGCGCGGCGGCGCCACCCAGTCGGCCGAGATGGCGACCGCCGGCCCGTCCTCCAGCGCGACGCCGGCCCGCAGGCGCTCCGGCAGGTCTTCCGCGACCGGTCCTACCAGCGTCACCCGGTAACGCCGCTCGACCCCCGAGCGCGGGTGCAGGACGCGGTGCGCCAGGTCCCCCTCGTTGGAGAGGAGGACGAGCCCCTCGCTCATGTAATCGAGCCGACCCACATGGAACAGGTGCCGGGCGTCCTCCGGGACGAGGTCGTAGATGGTGGGTCGTCCGGCCGGGTCGCGGCGGGTGCACTCGTAGCCGGGGGGTTTGTGAACCGCCAGCCAGCGCAGCGGTGGCAGGCACACCGGGCGACCGTCGACCTGCACCGACTGCACCTCCGGATCGACCGAGGTCCCGAGCCGGGTGACCACCGCGCCGTCGACGCTCACGCGGCCCTCGGTGATGAGGCGCTCGCTCTTGCGGCGCGAAGCGATCCCGGCGCGCGAGAGGAACTTCTGCAATCGCACGGCGCCCGCGTTCAGCCGCCGGCTTCCGGAGCGGGCATCCCGCCGTTGCTCCGCGCCGCCGTGTCGTCAAGGGCCGTGGCATCCTGCGCCGCCTCCTCCGGCACCCCCGCGCGCTCGCGGTCGGGCTCGTCGTCCGACAGCGGGCCCAGATCGGTCCGGTCGACGCCGCCCAACGCCACGGGGAGCTCCTCCGGCCTCGGCAGCTCCTCGAGCGCGCGCAGCCCGAAGTGATCCATGAAGGACTTGGTCGTCCCGTAGAGGAGCGGACGGCCGAGCCCCTCCCCACGCGCCACCACTTCGATCAGCTCCCAGTCCTGCAGCGTCCGTAGCACGGACGTGGCCGCGACGCCCCGGATCTCTTCGATCTCGATGCGGCCGATGGGTTGGCGATAGGCGATGATGGCCAGCGTCTCGAGCGCGGCGCGCGACAGCGTCGGCGTGCGCGGGACCGAATCGAAGCGCTCCAGGTACGGAGCGAATTCCGGCCGCGTCAGCAGTTGATACCCATCGCCCAGCTGATACACCTGGAAGGATCGCTCGTCCAGCTCGTAATGCTCCCGCAAGCTGGACAGCGCCTCCTCGACCCGGCTCACCGTGAGCGCGTCGTCCGCGCGGGCCAGCTCGGCTGCCGTGAGCGGAGTCTGGCTCGCGAACAGCGTCGCCTCGACGATCTGTTCAGGGCTCATGGTCTCTCGATCCTGTACCGTTCATCTTCGTGGACTCCGCGCCATCTGCGCCGTCCCCGCTCACGGCTCCGCGCCCGCCAGCGCCCCGGCGTCGGCCTCGGCGTCGGCGTCGGCTCCGGTCTGGTCGACATCCGCCTCCGAGCCGGCCGCCGCGGCGGCCTCGGCGGGCGCGCGCGCGTCGGGATCCCGGGCGAACAGCCAGATCGATCCGAAGCGCTTCACCTGCTCGATGCGCAACATCTGCTGTTTGGCCAGCTCGAGGCAGGCGAGGAGCGCCGCGATGACGTGCTCGCGCTCGCGCCACGATCGGAACAGCCGGCTGAACAGGACCCGGGAGGCGCCTCTCAGGTGGCCCTGGATCGATTCGATCTTCTCCTCGACGGTCACGACGCGGATCGGGGCGAAATGGG
>JBFIOX010000324.1:0-2734 GCA_041610455.1 Gemmatimonadota bacterium | reverse complement strand
TGCTCGTGCACGGTCCCCCCGCCTCGCTCGAGCGCCTCATCGAGGAGCCGGGCTTCGTGCCGCTGGGCGAGGTCGAGCGCCCGCTGGACTCGCGCCCGCGCGCCGCGGTGGCGATCGCCATCATGGTCGCGGTCGTCGCGGTGGCCGGGCTCGAGCTCATGTCGATCCTGGCGGCGGCGCTGATCGGCGTGGGGCTGATGGTGTTCACCCGCTGCGTCAGCCTGAAGGAGATCTACGCCGAGCTGGACTGGAGCGTCGTGTTCCTGCTCGCCGGGTTGATCCCGCTCGGCATCGCCATGGACCAGACGGGCGCCGCGGAATGGATCGGGCAGGGGGTGGCGGAGACGATCGGGCCCTGGGGGCCGGTGGCCGTGATCGCGGCCTTCTATCTCCTCACCTCACTGCTCACCGAGGTCATGTCCAACAACGCCACGGCCGTCGTGCTCACGCCGATCGCGCTCCTCACCGCGGCGGAGTTGGGGATGAACCCCTACGCCCTGCTGGTGGCGGTCATGTTCGGCGGCTCGGCCTCCTTCATGACGCCCGTGGGCTATCAGACGAACACGCTCGTGTTCGGGCCCGGGGGGTACCGGTTCGGGGACTTCTTCCGGGTGGGGGCGCCCCTCAACCTCCTGCTGTTCGCCACGGCGACGATCCTCATCCCGATCTTCTGGCCGAGCTGAGGCCTCGCCGCGGCGAGCGTCGGGGTCAGCCCCCCAGCGGGATGCCGAACCCGGCCATGAACGACCACACGCGCGACTTGACGCTGTCCGAGCCTGCCTCGGAGTCGAGGTTCACGAGCCCCAGGTTGTAGCGCGCGTCGAGCAGGATGAGGAGCCCCTGGGTGGCCGCGATGTCCACGCCGGCCCCGAAAGCGATCCCGGCGTCGGTCGTCTCGCGCGCACCGAGCGCCACGTCGCAATCGGTGGAGCCGCCGATCCCGCCGACTTCGCCCGAAACGGAGCACGACGTCTCGAAGGCGATGAACGGCCCCGCGAACACCACGGGTCGTACCTGCTGCGTCGGCTGGACGAGATTCACCTTGAGCAGCACGGGGATGTCGAAGTAGTCGAGATCCACGCTGGCGCGGGTGCCCAGGGCCCCCACCGAGAAGCCCTTCTGCGCATAGAGCACCTCGGGCTGGATGGCGAACCGCTCTCCCAGACCGATGGTGAGGAAGCCGCCGCCCACGAAGGCCGTGCGACTGTCGGTGTCGACCAGCTCGATCTGGTCGGCGCTCACGTTGGCCACGTTGAGACCGCCCTTGAGGCCGATCGTGAGGTCCTGCGCGCCCAACTCGCCGACCAGCGCGAGCGCCGCGACCAGCGGGACGGCGAACGATGGTCTACGCGTCATGTGGTATCACCCTATGGCCCGCCGGTGGCCACCTCGCCGAGGCGCGCGGGCCGCGCGTTCCCCAGGTGGATGCCGTTGAACAACAGCTTGAAGGTCCCGTGCGGCTGCGCGCGCTTCTTGATCAGCGGGCCGAACAGGAACATGCGCCCCTCGCCCAGCCGGGCCTCGGCCACGGTGGTGCCGCCCTGCAGCCGGTGCTGCCCCCAGGCCCAACCGCTGCGCAGCGGATCGACGGTGTCGAACCAGGCGACGGGGCGCACGCCCTCGACGTGCGCCGCCGGATCGAGCCGGAACACGGGGCTGTTGTTGAACATCACGTTGGCCCGCGGGCGCATCCCGTAGGCCAGCGGGTGCGTGTCGTCGACCCGCATCTCGAGCACCGAGCTCGGGATGTAGTAGTCCGCGGCGCGCAGCGGGCGGCCCTCGCCGTCGACGAGGTGGTTCGTGAGGGGCAGTCCCGCGTGGTAGGCGATGTTGGTCGCGCTTCCGATGGCGAGGAGCGTTCCGCCCTCCCGCACGAAGTCGAGCAGCCGCGGCACGGTCCGCTCGGCGGTGACGCTCCCCAGCATGTGGCGGTATTCCTGGGGGATCGAGGCCGGATCGGGCGAGCGCCCGAAGAAGCTCTCGAAGTCGTCGTCCGCCTCGCCGCGCGGCGCGGGGATCGCGCCATCGGGGAAGACGAGAACGTCGAAGCGCGCCCGCAGGTCGCCGGCGTCGAGGTCCCGCGCGTAGACCAGCTCGAACGGGAACTCGTACTGCTCGAACATCCAGCGCGTCCACCCCGACGGCATCGATCCGCCGTAGCGGTCCCACAGCCCGATGCGCACGGGACGGATCTCGAGCGCGTCCTGGTCCGGGACACGCTCCAGCCCGGTGAACGAGAGGCCGAGATCGGCGGCGGCCGCCCGCACCAGCGTCTCGACCCCCGGCCCGGCCGGCACGAAGAGGGCGCGGCCGCCCGGGGCGTCCTCGTGGCCGATCCAATAGACGCCATGCCCCGCGGCGAGCGCGCGGTTGGCGAAGACGGCGGCGTTGTTGGCCCCCTGGCCGGTGACGTACCCGACCGGCGCGGCGGCCCCCGCGAGCCGGCCGGGCTCGTAGGCGGCCAGTCCCTCGATCACCTCGAAGGGGCCGTCGAACGCCTCCAGGATGCGGTCGTACTCGAGGCCCATCTGCATGGCCAGCGTGTATCCCGCGTTGTCGTAAGGGGGAATGGGCGGCCCCCCCTCGTACCGGAAGTCGTTCGGGTAGTCCTGGGGCTCCATGAGATCGTGCACGTGCGGCGCGAACGCTTGGTCGGTCTTGAGCACGTACGAGCCGGCCGGGTAGCGGACGCCGGCCACCTCGAAGTCGGCCGTGGCGGGGTGCACCCGGATGC
>JBFIOX010000323.1:0-2739 GCA_041610455.1 Gemmatimonadota bacterium | reverse complement strand
TGCCGGGCCCTGCGCGCTCGCCTCGAGGCGATGCTCGAACGTCTCCGCGCGCAGCACGGCGACGACTGGTGTCGGAGCCACGGCGTCAACTATTGGGAATACCCCGAGGGCTGGCGGGCCGAGGTGGGGCGGGAGGGGAAGAAGACGCGCATGTGGACCAAGGTCGCGGCGCTCGCCTTCCAGGAGCGCGAGTCGCTGTCGGAGCTGGTGCGCTTCAAGACGGTCAAGCGCCCCTTCCCGCACGGCATCTACTTCAACCCGGGCATCGACGAAGAGGTGGAGCAGTTCGATGGCTTCACGTACGCGGCCGCGTGCTCCGAGGTGGAGATCGACGTGCTCACGGGCGAGACGACGATCCTCCGCTCCGACATCCTCTACGACCTGGGGCAGAGCCTGAACCCGGCCCTCGACATCGGACAGATCGAAGGCGCGTTCGTGCAGGGCCTGGGGCACGTGCTGACCGAGGAGGTCGTGTTCGAGTCGCGCGGCGAGCAGCGTGGCCGCAACAACACGCTCAACGTGATGGACTACAAGCCGCCGGGCCCGTCCACCATCCCGCTCGAGCTGAACGTCGACCTGTTTCCGCGCGAGGCGGGCGACCCGCCGCTCAACCGGACGCTCGATCCGAACGCCGCGGGCCCGGACCAGCCGCCCCCCATCACCTCGAAGGGCGTCGGCGAGCCCCCGCTCGTGCTCGCGGCCACCGCGTATTTCGCGATCAAGCAGGCCATCCTGGCCGCCCGCCGGGACCGCGAGCACGAGTCGTGGTTCCGCCTCGATACGCCGGCCACCGTGCAGGCCATCAGGGAGGCCTGCCTGGTCGAGGCGGAGGACCTCACGATCTGAGCGACACGGCGCTCAGCGGTCGATGAGCTTCTGGTTCAGATCGGGCCCGCTGAGCATGAAGATGTCGTGGCCCGCCTGCTGGAGCTCCGGCGAGCACTTCGCGGCGCCGAACACCTGCGGCGGATCGCGCTCGTCGATGAGCTTGTTCCAGATCGGAGGCAACTGGTCGCGCAGGTGCACCATGCCGCCGGTCGGATCGGGCGCCACGTAGAGCACGATCCCGCAGCCCGATGTGATGAGCCGCGCCATGCACATGGGGCACGACTCGAGCGACGTGTAGAGCGTGTAGCCCTTCATGGACGTCACGTGTCGGAAGCGATCCTCGAACTCGTCCATGAGGACCATCTCTCCGTGCCGGTCGCTGCGGAAGTAGGGCTCGAACACCTCGTTGGAGCGCCCGCGGACGATCTCGGCGCCATCCGGGTCGTGAAGCACGCAGCCGATCCCGAAGTTGCCGTGCTCGACCGCCTCGAGCGCGAGGGCGCAGCACTCGAGGGCCGGCGCGTCGTCGGGATACTCCGGCTTCGGCTCGTACGCCGCGAGCCACTTCTTCCACCCGTCGATCGTCGTAGGGAGGCTGCCGGTCTGGGACATGGATCCTCCTCGCGGGAGAGGGTTTGCGGCCGGCATCGATCGACCGCGCCGCGGTTGCCACCTTATGAGCACGCAGGTGCACGGGCCAGAGGATCACCGGGTCGCGGGAAGGGTTTCAACGGCGCCGGCAAGCCTCCACTTTCGTGTCAGCGGACGAGGTGTCACATGCGAGCGCTCGGTCCAGTTGAGAGGGTTTACGGCTTCGGGGTGGGGGCGCGGTGAAGCGCCTCGCCGGCCTGCTGGGCAACGTGGGCCTGTCGGTCGTCACGCTTTTCGTGCTCGCGCTGTGCCTGGAGTCGGGCACCCGCCTGCTGGCCGACGTCCCCCTTCCCCTCGCCGTGCGCGACCCGCGGGTCGGGGCCACGTATCGGCCGGGCTTCGAGGGCGTGGTGCGCTCGGAGGAGTCGGGGCGCGAGGTGGCCCTCCGTTTCAGCCGCGAGGGGTTCCGGGGACCCGACCGACCGCTCGAGCCCGCCCCCGGCACGCGACGCATCGCCATCCTGGGCGATTCGTTCATCGCCGCCCTGGCCTGTGAAGAGGAAGACACCTCGGTGCGCCGGCTCGAGCGCGCGCTCGCGGTATCGCGCCCCGACGGGGGTTGGGAAGTGATGAACTTCGGGGTCGAGGGGTCGAGCACCGGGCAGCAGCTGGCGCTCTATCGGCACGTGGTGTCCCGCTACCGTCCCGACGTGGTGATCGCCGCCTATTTCGTGGGTAACGATTTCACCGACAACTCGCCCCGCCTCAGCCGCTTTCCGCGCATCTACTACCGCCTCGAGGCCGACGGCGAGCTCGTGCAGCTACCCCTTTCGGCCGCACGCAACCGGCTCTCCTCGTGGCTCAACCGGCACAGCCGGTTCTACGTGTGGCAGAAGAACGCGCTGCGCCGCGCGCGCCCGGACCGCGCCGGCGGCAACGAGGTGTACACGGCCGATCCGGGACCCGATCTGGCGGCCGTGTGGCGGCTCAACGCGCGCCTGATCGAGGCGCTGGACGAGGCCGTCGAGGCCGACGGGGGACGCTTCGCGCTGGTGGTGCTCCCGAGCGCCGCCCAGGTCTACGACGACGTGTGGGATGGGCGGGTCGCCGCGGCCGGTGCGACCGCCTCTCGCCTGGCGCGCGACCATCCCGATCGCATGCTGGCGGAGATCGCGGCCGAGGCCGGCATCCCCTCGCTCTCCCTGACGGCTGCGCTGCGCGCCGCGGCCGGCGGGCCGGCTGCGCGCACGCCGGCCGACCGGCTCCTGTTCTTCCGGGGCGGCGGACACCTCACGCCGCGCGGCCACGCCGTGGCCGCGG
>JBFIOX010000322.1:0-2779 GCA_041610455.1 Gemmatimonadota bacterium | reverse complement strand
CGCGTCCGTCCAGCGCGACGATGGCGGGGGCACCGCGGTCTCGGGCGCCAGACCGGACCGGGAACTCGGGCGGGAAGCCATGGTACTATACCCGGGTATAGTATATTCCCCGGGATGGTGCGCCCCGAAAACCCCCGGAAGGGCCCGGATCCGACGTCGGAGGCGAGGCACCGGCTCCGGGAGGCGAGGCGGCGCGGCCCGGACAGACGAGGAGGCGTTTCACCGTGAAAGGCACCCGACAGGCCGCCCACGCGATGGGTATCGCCGCGCCCGCCAAGGCCGATCTGGGCCGCCGGCTGGCGCGCATCAGGGGACAGGTGGAGGGCATCGCGCGCATGGTCGAGGAGGATCGCTACTGCCCCGAGATCTTGCAGCAGTGCGCCGCCGTGCACTCGGCCCTGCGAGGCGCCGAGAAGGAACTGCTCGCCAATCATCTCGAGCGTTGTGCCACCCACGCGCTGGCCGAGGGGGGAGAACCGGCCGCCGAGGTGCGCCGGGAGATCGTGGACCTCTTCCACCGCTTCGTGAAGTGAGCCCCGTGACGCAGGAGCGGGTCGCGGATGGCGAACGTCGCGTGTTCCGCGTGGAGGGCATGCACTGCGCGAGCTGCGTGTCGGCGGTCGAGAAGAGCCTGAACGCGATCGACGGCGTCGAGGCCTCGGTGAGCTTGCCCGCCGAGTCCGCGACGGTCGTCTTCGCCGAGGACGTTCCCATCGAGACGCTCGTCGCCGCCGTCGAGCGGGTCGGATACAGGCTCGAGCCGCAGGCGGCCGGCGACCGCGGGGCCGCGGAGCGGGATCGGCTGCGGGAGGCCGAGGAACGGGCCGCCGCCGCGCGACGGCGCCTGTGGACGGGGTGGGCCCTCACCGTCCCCATCATGCTCTGGATGATTCCGGAGATGGTCTTCGGAGTCCGGTGGCCCAGCGCCCTCGCCTTCGACCTGGGTCTCACAGGGCTGGCCGCCGCGGTGCTGTCGTGGCCGGGCCGCGAGACCCTGTCGAGCGCGTGGCGCTCGGCGCGCGGGCGGGTCCCCAACATGGATGTCCTCATCGCGCTGGGGGCCGGCGTGTCGGTCGCCACGGGGGTGTGGGCGGTCCTCCACGATCTGGGGGTGGCCCCCATGGTGATGAACTATGCCGGGGTCGGGGCGATGATCATGGCCATCCACCTGACCGGCCGATTCGTGGAGGCGAAGGCCCGGGGCCGCACGTCGTCCGCCATCCAGGCGCTCCTCTCGCTCGAGGCCCCCGTGGCGCGCGTGGAGCGGGACGGCCGGGAGGTGGAGATCCCCACCTCCGAGGTGCGGGTGGGCGACGTGATGCGTGTCTACCCCGGGGAGAAGATCCCGACCGATGGGATCGTGCTGGAGGGCCGGAGCGCCGTGGACGAGTCGCTCGCCACGGGCGAATCGATTCCGGTCGAGAAGGAGCCCGGGGCGGAGGTGATCGGATCGACGGTGAACCACGCCGGCGCCTTGCGGGTGCGGGCGACGGGCGTGGGAGAGGACACGTTCCTGGCGGGCGTGGTCCGACTGGTCGAAGAGGCGCAGGCCAGCAAGGTACCCATCCAGGAGTTCGCCGACCGCGTCACGGCCGCCTTCGTCCCGGCCATCTTGCTGGTTGCCGCGGGGGCCTTCACGGGGTGGCTGCTCCTGCCCGGCTTTTTCGGCGACATCGCCGATTGGGCCGCCGGTTTCCTCCCCTGGGTGAACCCCGATTTGGGGCGGCTGTCGTTGGCCATCTTCGCCGCCGTCGCGGTGCTGGTGATCGCCTGCCCCTGTGCCCTCGGGCTCGCTACGCCGACCGCCCTCATGGTGGGCACCGGGCTGGGCGCCACGCGCGGCATTCTCGTTCGGGACGGGGCCGCCGTGCAGACGCTCGACGGGGCCGACACGCTGGTGTTCGACAAGACGGGCACGCTGACGCGCGGCGCCCCGCGGGTCGTGGACGTCCTCAGCGTCGACGATCTTCCGGTTCTCCCGGAGGGCATCCCGGCTGGACCGGGGCGGGAGGAGCTCGCCGTCCTGGCCGTGGCCGCCGCGGTGGAGCGGCAGTCCGAGCACCCCCTGGGCCGGGCCGTGGTGGACGCGGCGCGCGAGCGCGGGATCGAGCCGTTCGAGGCCCGGGACGTCGAGGCCGTCGTGGGACGCGGGGTCCGCGGCGTCGTGGGTGGCCTCCCCGTCGCGGTGGGAAGCGCCCGGCTGATGGCGGAGGAGGGGATCGATCTGGAGGCGGCGGGGTTGGCCGCGGAGTTCGAGGCCAACGGACACACCGTCGCCTACGTGGCGGCGGGCGGGCGTCTGCTCGGCGCCTTGGCCATCGCGGACCCGGTCAAGCCCGAGGCCAAGGAGACGCTGATGGACCTCCGCCGCCTCGGCTTCCGGACGCTCATGTTGACCGGCGACAACCGGCCCACGGCTGCCGCGGTGGCCAGACAACTCGGGATCGACGATTTCCGAGCCGACCTCCTGCCCGACCAGAAGGTGGACGTGGTGCGCGAGCTCCAGGGCGCGGGGCGCGTGGTGGCCTTCGTCGGCGATGGTATCAACGATGCGCCGGCGCTGAAGGCCGCCGACGTGGGGCTGGCCGTCGGGACCGGCACCGACATCGCCATCGAGGCCGCCGACATCACGCTGGTCAAGGGAGACCTCGGCGCTGTGCTGCGCGCCACGCGCCTCGCCCGCGCCACGTTCCGCAAGATTCGCGAGAACCTCTTCTGGGCCTACTTCTACAACGTGGTGGCGATTCCGGTGGCCTTCCTGGGGCTCTTGCACCCGGTG
>JBFIOX010000321.1:0-2781 GCA_041610455.1 Gemmatimonadota bacterium | reverse complement strand
TCTCGATCAGCGCGCGCGCCAGCTCGTTCACGCTCGTCTCCAATCCGGTGCCTACGTTGAAGGCCACGTCGTCGAGGCCGCCCGGCTCGGGCAACGAAGCGGCCGTGGCGAGCAGGTTGGCCGTCGCGACGTCCTTCACGAACACGTAATCGCGCGTCTGTTCGCCGTCGCCGAACACCGTGAGCCCCTCACCGTCGCGGATACGCTGGGAGAAGATCGCCACGACACCCGCCTCGCCGTGAGGGTCCTGGCGCGGGCCGTACACGTTAGAGTAGCGCAGGGACACGTACTCCAGCCCGTGCAGCTTCCGGAACACGTACAGGTAGTACTCGGAGGCCAGCTTGCTGACCCCGTAGGGCGAAAGGGGCGCCTTGGGGGCATTGCGCGGCACCGGCAGCTCGTCGGGCTCGCCGTAGACCACGCCGCCGGAGGAGATGAAGACGAAGCGCTCGAGCCCGAACTCGCGCGCGCACTCGAGGAGATTCAGGAGCCCGTCCAGATTGATCGACGCATCGTGACGCGGCCGCGCGACCGAGGTCCGCACGTCGATCTGCGCCGCATGATGGTTCACGACGTCGAACGCGCCGGTCTCGAACAGCTTCTTCACTTCGGGGGATCGGACGTCCAGCTCGACCAGGCGGGCGTCGCTCGGGACGTTCTCGGCGCGCCCGCTACTCAGGTCGTCCAGCGCGGTGACCTCCCAGCCCTCCGCCAGGTACGCCTCGCAAACATGAGATCCGATGAAGCCGGCCCCACCCGTTACCAGAACCCTACCCGGGCTCATTCACCCCTCCTCGCTCCACGCCACCCGTTGGCCGGCGGCGGCCTTCTGGCCACGCCGGCCTGCTCACGCGGTCCTCCATGTTACGCGACGGCCGCCTGTTACCCCGCACGTCCGCCCGCGGTCCCCGACGCGGGGACCCCATCCGCCCCGCGCTCGAGCAGGGGCTCCAGGTCCGTGAGACACATCTCGGCGTCCGACCGTTCGGCGAGCGTGCGGATCGCCTGGGTCGGCGCGTGCAGAATCTTGTTGAGCGCGGTGCGGCTTGCCAGGCGCAACTCGGCCTCGCGGTCTGCATCGCGCGGGGCCCGCGGCCGCGCCGCCAACCCGCGCTCTACGATGGCGAGCGCTTCCGCGCGCAGACGACGAATAGCGGGAGCGGCCGCGCGGGTCCTATACCACGCCCAGTACTTCGCCGCGTGACGGTCGACGACCGCCTCGGCGCGCTCCAGCTCCACGGCGCGCGCTTCGAGCGTCTGATCGATGACGCGCTGCAGATCGTCCACGTTGTAGAGGAACACATCGGCCAGCTTCCCCACGGCGGGATGGACGTTGCGGGGCACGGCGATGTCGAGGATCACGAGGGGATTCCTCGCGGCGCCCACCGCCGCCGCGCGCCCCGGCGTCAGCAGCGGAGCGTCCGTCTCGGTACAGGTCACGAGCAGATCCATCTCCCCCAGTCGATCGAGCGCCGCCTCCTGCCCCAGCGGCACCGCGGCGAGCGAGCGACTCAACCGTTCCGCACGAGCCAGATCGCCGCTCGCCACGTACACCCGGTCGACTCCCTCGGACCGAAGACACTCGACCGTCAGCCTGCCCATCTCGCCCGTGCCCAGCACGAGCACGGCGCGACCCTCGAGCGAGCCGAATACCTTACGGGCCAGGTTGACCGCGGCTCCCGGGATCGAGGTCGCGCCGCGGGCAATGGAGGTCGTGGAGCGCACGCGCCCGCCGGCCGCGAGGGCGGACTGGAACAGCCGGTGCAGCACCGGGCCCAGGTCGGTCCGGTGGCCGGCGTGGTAGGCCTCGCTCACTTGGCCCTGGATCTGCGGCTCCCCGATCACCAGGGAGTCGAGCCCGCATACCACGCGGAACAGGTGTGTGACCGCATCGTGGCTCGTGAGGGTCCGCAGATACCGAGCGCCTCCGGAATCGATCCCGGCCGCCCGGGTCAGCGCTTCGAGCAGGTGGCGCTCCAGCACGACCGCGTCGTCTCCCGCGACGTAGCACTCCGTCCGATTGCAGGTCGACAGCACGACGCACTCGGGCACGACCTCCTGCAGCGCCTCCAGCCAACGTGCGCGCCGCGCTCCGTGCAGCGTGAAGCGCTCGCGGATCTCGATGGGTGCCGTCCGGTGGCTGAGGCCCACCATGACCAGTGCGCGCGGGGCCCCGCTCATCCAGCGCTCACAGGAGAAACTCGCTGGAGGGATCGAGGATGCGGAACGTGAGGAACGCGGCGCCGGTCATGGCGAACGCCAGCACCGACACGGTGGCCGAGCGGGTGCCCCGCCCTCCCGGCAGCCACCGGACGCCCAACGCCGCCCCGTAGGCGACCCAAGTGAGCAGCCCGAACACGACGTCGGGATCACCGAGCGCCAGCCCACGCCCGAAGGTGAGCGTGAAGCTCCACCCGGCCAGCAATCCGATGGCCAACGCGGCGAGTCCGCCCGCCAGGCCGATCCCGTTCATCCGATCCAGGCTCTCCAACGAGGGGAACGAGCGGAACACGTTCCCGAATTCCTTCCGCTTGAGGGCGCGAAACTGAAGCAGGTACATCGCCGCGGCAACGGAGCCGAGGAGCAGGCTCGCGTAACCGCCGAGCACCGCCACCACGTGAAGCACGAACCAGACGCCGCGGAAGGTGGTCGCGGGCTGGGTCGGGGAGACGCCGGCCCACAGCCCCACGCCCGTCAGCGCCACGGCGAAGGGGAGAACGAGCAGCGCCGCCGTCCAGCGATCGGCGGCGCGGATGGCGAGCAGCAGTCCGAGCACGATGG
>JBFIOX010000320.1:0-2793 GCA_041610455.1 Gemmatimonadota bacterium | reverse complement strand
GAGTGCGTGCTCGATCTGGTCGAGCGCGGCCACCGCCTCGTCGCGGACGATCTGGTGCTCGTGCACCGGCGCGGCCGCGACGTCCTCATCGGACGCGGGCACGATCACCAGCGCCATCACATGGAAATCCGCGGCGTGGGCATCATCGACGTCCGGTCGATGTTCGGCGTGCGGGCGGTGCGACAGCAGAAGCGAATCGAAGTGGTCGTCGAGCTGGAAGTGTGGGGCGCGAGAGCCGACTACGACCGGACGGGGCTCGAGACCGAGCTCACCACGATCCTGGAGGTCGACGTCCCCAAGGTGGTGGTCCCGCTCAATCCGGGTAAGAACCTGACCGTGATCGCGGAAGTGGTGGCCATGAACCATCTGCTCAAGTACTCGGGGCAGGACTCGGCGAGCGCTTTCCAGCAGAGCCTCCTGGAGCGCATGCGGCCGATTCGAGAGTATCTCGAAGCGGATGATGAGTGAGCCCGTGCGGGGCATCGTCGTCGCCCACGGGGACCTGGCGCGCGCCCTCGTGGACGGGGCCGAGCGCATCAGCGGGGTGCGCGGCGCGCTGATCCCGGTGAGCAACCAGGGCCTGGGCGCCGACGAGCTGCGCACGCTCCTGGCGAGTCACCTCGAGGGAGGCCCCGCGGTGCTGTTTGTCGACCTGGGAGGCGGAAGCTGCGGTCTCGCGGGACTCGGGGCCGCGAGGCGCGCGGCGCACGTCGGCGTGCTGACGGGGGTCAATCTCCCCGTCCTGCTCGATTTCGTGTTCCACCGCGACATGCCGTTGGACGCGCTCGTGGCGCGCCTCGAGGCGAAAGGTCGCTCCGAGCTGCGTGGCCATGGATGCGCGGCCCCGCCGCCGGCCACCTGACCCCGTTCACCCGCCCATGCCGATCGACTTGGTGCGGATCGACGACCGCCTCATCCACGGCCAGGTGCTGGTGGGTTGGGGCACCCGTCTCGGCATCGACTCGTACATCGTCGTCGACGATTCCCTCGCCGGCAGCGCCTGGGAGCAAGAGCTGTACGCGAGCGCCCTGCCGCCGGGGGTGGCGGCGGAGTTCGTCACCGTGGAGGAGGCCGTCCGCCGCTTCGAGGAGCTCGATGCCCGTCGTGGCCGCGGGGCGCTGCTCACGCGCGGGACCGGGGAGATGAGACGGCTGGCCGAAGCGGGGTGTCTCGAGGGACGAAGGATCAACGTGGGGGGCATACACGGGGGACCCGATCGGCGTCGGGTGCTGGACTACGTGCACCTGTCGCCGCGCGAATGGGATGATCTGAGAGTCATCGCCGGTCGCGCGGGGGCGGTCTCGGCGCGCGACCTTCCCACCGCCGCGGAGGTGGCGCTCACGGAGCTGTACCGATGATCGGGGTCGAGATCACGGTGGGGCAGTGGCTGCTGGTCGTGCTCGCCGGCGCGTTGCTGGGCCTGGATGCGGTCTCGTGGCCGCAGGCCATGGCCTCCCGGCCTTTGGTGGCGGGGACGCTCGGGGGTCTGCTGTTCGGCGCCCCCGCCGCCGGCTTCCTGGCCGGGGCCTGGCTGGAGCTGGTGACGTCGCGCCACCCCCCGTTCGGCGCGGCCCGCTATCCCGAGACGGGGCCCGCGGCGCTCATCGCCGGCGCGGCCTACGCGCTCTCCGCCTCCTCGACCATCAGCGGCCTCGTGGCCGCAACCTTGGCGGGCTGGACGATCGGATGGATCGGCATGCACTCGATCGCGGCGCTCCGGTCGTACAACGCCAGGCTGGTCGCCGACCCGCGGGCGTTCGCCGGGCAGCCGGCGGAGGTCGCACGGCGGCACCGAAGGGCCATCCGGATGGATGCGGCCCGGGCCGCTCTTCTCACCGGCGTGCTGTTCGTCCCCGCGGCGCTCGGCGTGCGGCTGCTCGGGTCGCTCGATCCCGGTCCGCTCGGTACCGCGTGGTCACCGGCGCTCGCCATCGCCGGGCTGGCCGGAGTAGCGGGTATCGGCGCGCGTACCCTCGGATCACGGCGCCGGCGCTGGGTCCCCTTCGCGGTCGGCGCCGGCGCGGGCCTTCTCGTCGCCTGGCTCGTCCCATGAGACCGCGCCGTACGGACTTCGTCGCCGCCTTCCTGAGAAGCTTCGCGATCCAGGGATCCTGGAACTATCGGACGCTCATCGGCGGGGGGCTCGCCTTCGCCTTGTCGCCGCTGCTGGCCCGAATCCACGCGGGCGATCCCGTGGCCCTCGGAGAGTCGATCGAGAGACACGCGGCCCCGTTCAATGCCCACCCCTACCTGAGCCCGATCGCGATCGGGGCCTTGGCCCGGCTCGAGCAGGAGGATGAGGATCCCGAGACGCTGTCGCGCTTCCGCGCGGCCCTGCGGGCGCCACTGGGAGCCCTGGGGGACCAGGCGGTGTGGGCCGGCTGGCGGCCGGTGTGCGCGTTCGGGGCCATCCTGGCGCACGGGCTGGGGGTGGGCCCGCTCACGGCGGCACTCGGATTTCTGGTGATCTACAACGTCGGACACGTGGCGCTGCGGGCCTGGGGGCTGAGGCTCGGCTGGAGGACCGGGCTCTCCGTGGGCGCGGCCCTGGCGCGGACCCCGCTCAAACAGGCATCGACCTATCTCGTCCCTGTCGGTCAGGCTCTGATCGGCGCCGTGGCCGCCCTGCTCATCGCGCGGGCGCCGGGGTTACGACCAGAGCCCTGGATGGCCGGGCTGGCGACGGGCGCGGCGCTGGGTGGTTACCTTTTGCCCCGGCCCATGGCCATCGTGTCCCTCGCGGGCCTGTTCCTGGCCTGCCTGATCTGGGTCCTGTGATGCGGCCGCCCTCCG
>JBFIOX010000319.1:0-2819 GCA_041610455.1 Gemmatimonadota bacterium | reverse complement strand
GAATCGCGGCGCGCGCCGCGGCGGTGCTCGCGGCGCTGGCCGTGACCGTGCCGCCGCACGGGGCCAGCGCCCAGGATGAGAAGGAGCTCGGCTGGTTCCACAATGCCGAGTTGACCCTGGTGTTCACCTCCGGCAACTCGAAGGCCAACACGTTGGGGTTGGCAGCCGGGCTGCGGCGCGTGTGGGACCGCACCACGTTCTCGCTCCGCGGCGGGAGTCTCCGCACGGAGACGGGCCGTATTCGACGCGCGGCGGTGGGGACGCCGAGCAGCTTCGACGTGATCAAGGACTCCGAGACGGAGCTGACGGCCGAGAGCTACTTCGTGCGTTCGCGGCTCGACCGTTCGCTGTCCAGCCGTTTCTTCCTGTACACCGGCGCGGGCTGGGAGCGGAACACGTTCGCAGGCTTCGACAATCGGTTCTCGGTCGTGGGCGGTGCCGGGAACACGTGGGTGGAGAACGATCGCACCCGCTTCAAGACCGATTACGGCGTGACCTACACGACGCAGGACGACGTGATCGATGATCCGTTGACGGCCGACTCGTTCGCCGGCTTGCGCGGCTCGTGGGACTTCTGGCGGCAGCTGACCGGAACGACGTCTTTCCAGAGCGTGCTCGTGGTGGATGAGAACCTGGCCGAGACGAGCGATCTGCGCGCCGATTTCACCAACTCGATTCTCATCGACATCAGCAGCGCGCTCGCGTTCAAGACGAGCGTTCAACTCCTGTTCGACAACCTGCCGTCGCTGACGCAGGTGGCGCTCGAGCAGCCCTTGGGCACGCCCACGGGCAACACCGTGCAGGTGCCGTTGGATGAGCTGGACACGATCTTCACGATCGCGCTCGTCGCGACGTTCTGAGCTGGTGGCCGTGGCGTGGCTCCTCGCCGGTTGGGGAGGGGCCGCCCCGGCCCACGGGCAGGGCGCCGCGGCCGAGCTCGGGCTCGTGCCGCGGCCGGCCTCGCTCGAGCGGGGCGCGGGGGCGTTTCGCCTGACGGCTACGACGCGGGTCGCCTTCCAGCCGTCGGATGACGCGGAGCTGCGGGCGGCCGCCGAGTTCTGGCTCGCCGAGGCCCGCGCGTACACGGGCTTGGATCTCGCCGAGTCGCCGCGCGAGGCCCCTTCGGGGGTCGACGACGCGCCGGGCGGGCCGGGAGTGATCGCCTTCCGACTCGATCCCGCGGTCCCCGGGGGCCGGGAGGCCTACCGCCTCACGATCGACCCGGGCGGCCTGGCGCTGTCGGCGTCGAGCGCGGCCGGGATCTTCTACGGGGTCCAGACGCTCCGGCAGCTCTCGCCTCCGGCGCTCGGGGCGGGTCTCGGCGACGCCCCGGCGGCCCGGGGTCTGGAGCTCCCCGCCGTGCGCATCTCCGACGCACCGCGGTTCACCTACCGCGGCCTGCATCTCGACGTAGGCCGCCACATGTTCCCGGTCGCCTTCATCAAGCGCTACGTCGATCTCCTCGCTCGCCTCAAGCTCAACACGTTCCACTGGCACCTCACCGAAGACCAGGGCTGGCGCATCGAGATTCTCGCCTACCCCCGGCTCACCCAGGTGGGGGCGTGGCGCCGCGAGACGATGGTGGAGAAGAACTTCGACCCCTATGTGGGCGACGGCGTCCGATACGGCGGCTATTACACGCGGGACGAGATTCGCGAGGTGGTGGCGTACGCCTCGGCGCGTCACGTGACGGTGATCCCCGAGATCGAGATGCCGGGTCACTCCTTGGCCGCGCTGGCCGCCTACCCCGAGCTGGCCTGCACGGAGGGGCCGTTCGAGGTGGGCACCCGCTGGGGCGTGTACGATGACATCTACTGCCCCAGCGAGCGGACCTTCGAGTTTCTGGAAACGGTGCTCACCGAGGTGATGGCCCTCTTCCCGGGGCCCTACATCCACATCGGGGGCGACGAAGCCCCCAAACGGCGTTGGCGCGAGAGCGAGCTGGCGCAGCGCGTCATCCGCGACCACGGACTCACGGACGAGGACGAGCTCCAGAGCTGGTTCATCGAGCGCATCGAGCGCTTCCTCGCGGCGCACGGCCGGCGGCTCATCGGGTGGGACGAGATCCTCGAGGGCGGACTGCCCGAGCGGGCTACCGTCATGTCCTGGCGCGGGGTCGGGGGTGGCATCGAAGCGGCCCGCCAGGGCCACGACGTGATCATGACGCCCGGCAGCCACCTCTACTTCGACCACTACCAGAGTCGCGATCGCGCGGCCGAGCCGCTGGCCATCGGCGGCTTCACGCCGCTCCGGAAGGTCTACGACTTCGAGCCCGTGCCCGACGTGCTGACCGGGGCGCAGCGCGCGCACGTGCTCGGCGCGCAGGCCAACGTGTGGACCGAGTACATCAAGACGCCGGAGCACGTCGAGTACATGGCCTACCCGCGCGCCCTCGCGCTGGCCGAGGTGGTCTGGTCGCCCGCCGCCGCGCGCGACTGGGGAGACTTCCGACGACGTCTGCCGCGCGCCCTGGCCCGCCTCGACGCGCTCGGCGTCAACTACCGCCCGCCCGACTGAGCCGAAAACCGTCGGCTGCCGGGCGCTCGCCAGCCGGCCTTTTCCGATCGGACCCGGCCCCGTAGCTTCGTTGAGACTCGTTCTCATCCAGAACGCGGGGGACCATGACGCGCGACGGCGCATTGCCAACTCGAACCAACCACCGGTCGCTTTCGGCCTCGGAGGTCGTCCTGCCGCTGACGGACGTGGAGATCCTGGAAGCGGTCGAGCTGGTCGAGGTCCGCCTCTCCAGCGTCGAGGCGGAGCCCCTGTTCGAGCGTGGCCTTCTGCCCGGCGTCCTGCTCCGGGTAGCGCGTCGCTCG
>JBFIOX010000318.1:0-2845 GCA_041610455.1 Gemmatimonadota bacterium | reverse complement strand
GGGTCGGAGCTGTTCGAGCGCATCACCGAGCTGCCCGAGTACTATCAGACCCGGACGGAACGGGCCATCCTGGCCCGCGTGGCGGATGAGATCGTGGCGGACGTGGCGCCGCGCGCGCTGGTCGAGTTCGGGTCGGGGAGCTCCTCCAAGACACGCCTCCTGCTCGACGCCATGGAGCGCCGCGGGCTGCTGGTGGGGTACGGCGCGGTCGAGGTGTCGGAGGCGGCGCTCACGGCGGCGGCGGACGATCTGGTCGCGCGCTACCCGGCGCTCCGGGTGGAGGGCGTGCTGGCCGACTTCGAGACCCCGGGGGCGCTCCCCTTCGCCGACGTGCCGCGGCTCATCCTCTTCCTCGGTTCCACCATCGGGAACCTGACGCGGGAGGAAGCGATCTCCTTCCTCGGCCGCGTGACCGGGCAGATGCGTCGCGAGGACGGCTTTCTCATCGGCTTCGACCTCGTCAAGGACACCGAGACGCTGGAAGCGGCCTACGACGACGCGGCGGGCGTGACGGCCGAGTTCAACCTCAACGTGCTGCGCGTGCTCAACCGGGAGCTGGAGGGGGACTTTCGCCTGGAGGACTTCCGGCACCGCGCCTTCTACGACGAGGCGCGGGCCCGCATCGAGATGCAGCTGGTGGCGGTGCGGCCCGTGCGAGCCCGGCTGGCGGCGATCGGTCTCGAGGTCACGCTCGAGGCTGGCGAGGCGATCGGCACCGAGCTGAGCCACAAGTACACACGGCCCGCCGTGTCGGCCATGCTGGACGAGGCCGGCCTTGTCCTACGTCGCTGGGACACGGACCCCGAGGCGAAGTTCGCCGTGGCCCTGACGAAGCTCCCGGCCTAGTACTCGTGCTGCCAGGCCCGCGCCCGGATGGGGCGCGGCACCGGGGGGCCGCCCACGTTGCACCGCGTCGTGAGCTCGAGGTTGCCGACGATCGTGTTGTCGGTCACGATGCTGCGGACGCCCGGGGGATCCGGGTTGCCCAGGCAGGACATCGCCCCCTGGACCCACGGTCTGGAGACCAGACCGCACTGGCTGCCCGCCCTGATCTCGCCTTTGTAGTTGGGGTTGTTGGGGTGTTTCTCGCCGTGCAGCGAGACGTCGCCTTCGGCCGCGATGAGGATGTCGGTGTCGTGCGCGGCCTCGATGTACGGATTGTCGACGAACTTGACGAATCCCTGCGCCGCGATCGAGATGCGCTCGCTGGAGCCGGGGCTCCCCATGTCCTCCACGGTCAGACTCCCGTCCACGCAGTAGATTCCTTCCGCCATCGCTTCGGCCCGGTACTCCCGCGCGCCCGTGCGTTCCCAGTCCCCGCTGCCCGAGCTTCCCAGAAGCATGCTGTCCGCCCTCGAGATATCCACCAGCCAGCCGTCCTGGACCCGGTAGTCCGCCGAATCGCAGAATCCGGGCGGGATCACCGGCGAGGGCTGTTGCGAATCCGTGAACTGCTGGACGTCGTCCGAGCGGACGTTGCCCGTCACGGTGCCCGAAGAGCTGACCGGACCGTCGGTGCGCAGCTCCCCCGGGACGTGCAGGAACTCGTTGGCGTGAACGCGGCATCCGCCGGTGATCTCCATGATCCCCTGGATGGTCAGTCCACGATTGAACACCAGGGCATCGGGCTCGTTCGCCGCCAGGGTGAAGACGGCGCTCGTGGTCGTCCGACCCGAGAACAGCCCGGGCACGCGGCCCGTGCTGCGCGCCAGATACAGCGCGTGCGGACCGTCATCGATCCGGTACACGACGCCGCGGTATTGGGCCGAGCCGGCGATCGTCCGCCAGCCCAGATCCACGCTGTCGCCGGGCGCGAGCCCGCCCACGAGGGTGTCGGTGGCGAACTGGATCACCTGCTGGAGCCCGGCCTCGGCGGCGTAGAAGCTGTCGTTCCAGCTCGCGGTCGCCTTGGACATGCGGCGCTGCGACCCGCCCGACTTCAGGGCCAGGGCGGCGAAGCCGCTCAGCAGGATGAAGGCGAACAAGGCCCACAGGAGCACGTAGCCTTCCTCGCCGCGCCACGCCGCCCCGCGCCTCCCCGCCAGCGTCGCGGAATCATCGTCGCCCCGAAGCCCGATACGCTCCGCCCAACTCACCATCCCGCTTCGCTCGTCTCTGACCCTCGTGCGTCTCATCCGCGTAACGCCACTTTCGTGCGCAGGGAGTCGATCACCGTCTGCCGTGGGTCGCGCGCCGCGCGCACGAGGATGTCGATGAGCGCGACCTGGCTGGGCTGCGTGGCCGGATTCCCGTCCGCGTCCAGATAGCTCAGCACGAGGCCGGAATCCGGAGGGGAGAGGAGGGGCCCGATGAGCGGCTCCCAGGGAGCGCCCAAGCCGCGGCGCCCCAGCCACCATTCCCCGTTCCACGGGTAGAGCCCGTACTCGATGTGCCGGAAGGCGCGCACGGGAGAGCCGAGGCGGATCCCGGCGGTATCGCCGCGGGCGACGAGGTTCACCGGCCCCAGGGTCGGGGTCGCCCACAGGCAGGGGAACCCGAGCGTCCCGTCTGGGGGGGCGAGCGCGCTCAACGCCTTGAGCGGCCGCCAGCGATCGTCGTCTTCGCCGGCACCGTACAGCGCCAGCACCATGACGCTGTCGGGCCGATCGGCCGCGAACGCGCCGTGCGCGAAGGCGATCGTGAAGGTGGGATCGAGCGTCAGGGCCTGGATGGCGCAGACCACGCCGCCCCCGCGGTACGACCGGAAGCGGACGGCGTTGGGGTCCATCTGGAGCAGGTCGCCCCCCCCGGCCGAGACCGACCGCAGCTCGCCGACCACGTGGACGAGCGCGTTCCGGACCGTCACCTGGCTGCGGGTCTCGCGCTGCTGCTCATGAAATTCGCG
>JBFIOX010000317.1:0-2857 GCA_041610455.1 Gemmatimonadota bacterium | reverse complement strand
CGATCGTGGACTTCTTCGTGCGGCCGGTCGAGACGGCCGTCGAGGTGGAATACCGCACGATCACGCGCCTGCGGCTTCCCTTCGATGGCGCGTGGATCGTTGGCTCGGGCGGTCGCACGCTCGAACAGAACCAGCACAACCAGGACTATGCCAATCGGTTCGCGTACGACTTCGCGCGAGCCGAGGACGCGGCCTTCCGGATCGGCGAACGGCGGGCCAACGAGACTTTCGGGAGCTGGGGGCAGGCGGTGCTCGCTCCGGCGGCCGGCATCGTCGCCGGGGTCGAAGGCGAGGTCCCCGACAATGCCCCTGGCGAGATGGCTCGCGACGTACCTATGGGGAACTTCGTGTCGATCGACCACGGCAACGGCGAGTTCTCGGTACTGGGCCACCTCATGCGGGGGAGCCTCCGCGTCCGGCCGGGGCAGCGGGTCTCGGCCGGGGACACGCTGGGTCTGGTCGGGAACAGCGGGGCCTCCACGGGGCCCCATCTGCACTACAACCTGCAGTCCGGTCCGGATCCGAATCGTGGCACCGGGCGGCCGGCGCAGTTCGAGGGATACTGCGCCGACGGCCGCGCCGAGGCTCGCGGGGAGCCGACGCGCGGCGAGGTCGTGGAATGGCCGTGCCCGGCGCGGGGCCGCTAGCCACCCACGCTCCGTGCGGGCGACCTTGCCATCCTCCGGAACGAGCCGCAGCCTGATCCGGTTCGTCCGAGCACAGCCACACACGCGATCGTCCCGCTTCGTCGCCGATGCTGGATCATCCGCGGGGCGCGGTACGAGGGGGGCGAGATGGGCGCCGAGAACGCCCACAGGAGTGGAATCGGCCGCGCGCTGGCCAGCCCGAGCGGGCACCTGTTCGTGGCCGGTCTTCTGGGACTGGCCGCGGGGACGGGTGGGTACACGTTCTGGTATGGAAAAGGGACCTCTTACCTGAAGGACGATCCGGCCGCCTGCGCCAACTGCCATGTGATGAACGAGCAGTTCGCCGGGTGGCTGCAGGCGAGCCATCGGAGCGTCGCCACGTGCAACGACTGCCACACCCCGAAGGGGTTCGTCGGCAAGTACGCGAGCAAGGCTATGAACGGGTTCTGGCACTCGTTCGCGTTCTCGACGGGGCGCTTCGATGAGCCGATCCGGATCAAGCCGCGCAACCGGGAGGTGACGGAGGGCCGTTGCCGGGCCTGCCACGCGGAGCTTATCGCCACGATGATCCCGGATGCCGGGAACGAAGTGTCCTGCGTACGATGTCACCGCGCAGTGGGCCACCGACCCTGAAGTCCGCGAACGGGAGCCACGGCTCCCAGGCCAGGAGGCGTAGGCCGACGATGAGGCGAATGCCGCATGGTTGAACGCGCTGATGAGACCGCAGCGGCGGACCGAGGCCGCGGCCCGGGTCGACAGCTGGTCCTCGTGGCCCTCGTGGCCGTGGTGGCGACCGGCGCGGCGCTGGCCCTGCTGACCAACATCTTCGAGCGGAGGCAGGAGGCGCGCAGCCCGTTTGTCCAGGTCGTGGCCGTGACGGACACGACCGAGGACCCCGAGATCTGGGGACGCAACTTTCCGCAGCACTACGACCGCTTCCTGCGCACCACGGATCAGGTGCGGACCCGCTTCGGCGGGAGCGAAGCCCTGCCGCGCACCCCCACTGACGCCGATCCACGCTCCGTGGTCGCACAGTCGCGGCTCGAAGACGACGGCCGGCTGCGGACCATGTGGGCCGGGTACGCGTTCTCGCGCGACTTTCGCGAGGAGCGCGGCCATGCCTACATGCTCGAGGACCAGACCTTCACCGAGCGGCAGCAGGTCGCTCAGCCGGGGGCCTGCCTCCACTGTCACGCCTCGGTCTACGTCCCGTACGTCCGGGCCGGCGGCGGGGACCTCACGCGCGGCTTCGAGCGGCTCAACCCTTTGCCGTACGCCGAAGCGCGGCAGCACGTGACGCGCGCCATCGGGTGCATCGACTGTCACGACCCGGCGACCATGCGGCTACGGGTCACGCGGCCGGCGTTCCTCGAGGGAATCCGGGCTCTCAAGGCGTTCGAGGGCACGGCCGACTACGATGCGAATCGGGATGCCACCCGCCAGGAAATGCGGACCTTCGTCTGCGCCCAATGCCACGTGGAATACTACTTCCGCGGTGACGAGAAGCGGCTGGTGTATCCCTGGTCTCGCGGCCTCGAGGTCGAGCAGATCTACGACTACTACGAGAGCATCGGCTTCCGCGACTGGGTCCACGCGGAGACCGGTGCCCCAGCGCTCAAGGCGCAGCACCCGGAGTTCGAGCTGTGGAGCCAGGGAGTGCACGCCCGGGCGGGCGTGGCCTGCGCCGACTGCCACATGCCCTATCAGCGGCTGGGCGCCCAGAAGATGAGCGACCACCACGTGCGCAGCCCGCTGCTCAACATCAACAATTCCTGTCAGACCTGTCATCCCCTCCCCGAAGACGAGCTGCGCGGGCGGGCGGAGCGGATCCAGGCCAACACCTATCGGCTGCGCGACCAGGCCCTCGATGCGCTGATGGACCTCATCGCGGACTTGCGGACCGCGCGCCAAGCGGGTCGCAGCGACGCGGAGCTGGCCACGGCTCGGGCGCTGCAGCGGCGGGCGCAATTCTACATCGACTACATCGAGGCCGAGAACTCGACCGGCTTCCACGCGCCGCAGGAGGCGGCGCGCATCCTCGGCGAGGCGATGAACTTCGCGCGGCAGGGCCAGATCGCGGTGCGTGATCCGTCCTTCAGGCCATCCGTCCCGGTGCCGTCGCGGTAGCGGGGTGGGGCCGAGAAGCGCGCGGGCCCGGGGAGCGACGCCGGGCTCGCCAGACGAGCGAAAACACCAGAAAGGAACGCCGG
>JBFIOX010000316.1:0-2941 GCA_041610455.1 Gemmatimonadota bacterium | reverse complement strand
TCTCCGGGTGGGCGCGCTGAGGCGGGGGCGGCGCGGCGTGGTGGCCGTGCTCCTCGCGTGGGCGGGGGCCGGCTGCGCGGATGGCGGCGACCGGCTCGTCGTCGGCTCGAAGAACTTCAGCGAGCAGGACCTCCTGGGCGAGATCGTCGCCCAATGGGTCGAGCGCACCCTCGAGATCCCGGTGACGCGACGGCTCCACCTCGGCGGCACCTTCATCGCCCACCGGGCGGTCCGCTCGGGCGAGATCGATCTCTACCCCGAGTACACCGGCACCGCGTACACCGCGATCCTCGAGCGTCCCCCCATCGCGGACCCGGCGCGCGTGTTCAGCGACGTGCGCGAGGCGTACGCGCGACGCTGGGACGTGCGGTGGCTCGAGCCGTTGGGGTTCGAGAACACGTTCGCGATCCTCGTCCGGGAGGGCACGGCCGACTCGCTCGGACTGGCGCGCATCAGCGACCTGGCGCGCGCGCCGGGAGGGCTGCGCGCCGGCTTCGGCTACGAGTTCATGCAGCGCGAGGACGGCTTGAACGGGCTGGTGGCGGCGTACGGCCTCTCGTTTCGCGGCCCGCCCCGCGAGATGGACCTGGGTCTGGTGCTGCGGGCGCTGGAGACGGGCGAGATCGACCTCACGGCCGGCAACTCGACGGATGGGCGGATCGAGGCCCTGGCGCTGCGCACCCTGGCGGACGATCTGGGGTACTTCCCTCCGTACGAGGCCGCGATCGTCGTGCGCGAGGAGGCGCTGGCGCGCCACCCAGGGCTCGAGGAGAGCCTCGGGCGCCTCTCGGGACGGATCGACACACCGACCATGCGGCGACTCAACCGCGCGGTGGACCTGGAGGGCCGCGACATCGCGGTCGTGGCGCGCGAATGGGTGGCCTCGCAGCTGGACGGCGGGTGACGCGTCGCGGTTTGTGTGGAACGCATTTCGCGGAGTAACTTGAGAATGCGAGAGGATTCGTCCGCCGGACCGACGTTCCGGCCTTGTCGCGAGGCGAAATAGATCATGTCAGACCATCCCAAACAGGGCGGAACGCCCCACGTCAGCGAGGCGGAGGCGCGCAGGGTCGCCGAGGCGGCACGCGAGACCGATTGGACGGGCCGCACCTTCGTGCGCAACCTCTTCCTCGGGAACTTCAAGCTCGACACCATCCACCCCTACCCCGACCCGGAAGAGTTCATCTCGGATCGCGCGCGGGCCTGGATCGACGAGCTCACGGTGTTCCTGCGCGACGAGGTCGACTCCGACGCCATCGACCGCGACGGGAAGATCCCCCGCGAAGTCGTCCAGGGGCTGGCCGAGCGCGGCGCCTTCGGCATCAAGGTGCCGACGGAGTACGGTGGGCTCGGCTTCAACCAGACGGAATACGCGACCGCCCTGCGCGTCGTGGGCACGGTGGACGGGAATCTCGTGGCCCTGCTCTCGGCCCACCAGTCGATCGGGGTCGGCCAGCCGCTCAAGCTGTTCGGCACCGAAGAGCAGAAGAAGGAGTATTTCCCGCGTCTGGCCAAGGGGGCGGTGAGCGCCTTCGCGCTCACCGAGGATGACGTGGGCTCGGATCCCGCGCGCCTCTCGACCTCCGCGGTGCCCACCGAGGACGGCGAAGCCTACATCCTCAACGGCGAGAAGCTGTGGATCACCAACGGCACGCTGGCCGAGCTGTTCGTGGTGATGGCGCGGAACCCGGAGACGGGGAAGATCTCCGCCTTCATCGTCGAGCGGGATTGGCCCGGCGTCGAGGTGGTCATCCGCTGCCACTTCATGGGCCTGCGCGCGCTCGAGAACGGCGTGATCCGCTTCACCGATGTTCGCGTGCCCAAGGGAAACCTGCTGTGGAAGGAGGGGCGCGGGCTCAAGCTGGCGCTCGTGACGCTCAACACCGGCCGCCTGACCATCCCGGCCTCGTCGGTGGGGGCGGGACAGGCCGCGCTCGAGTTCTGCCGGCGTTGGGCGGCCGAGCGCGTGCAGTGGGGCGCGCCCATCGGGAAGCACGAGGCGATCGCGCACTACCTGACGTCGATCGCGGCCCGCACCTTCGCCATGTCGGCCATCGCCGACCTGAGCCAGACCATGGCGGACCGGGGCGGATACGACATCCGGCTCGAGGCCGCCATGGCCAAGCTGTGGAACACCGAGACCGGGTGGCACCTGATCGACGACGCCCTGCAGGTGCGCGGGGGGCGCGGCTACGAGACGGCCGACTCGCTCGCCGCCCGGGGCGAAGCCCCGATCGCGGTCGAGCGCATGCTGCGGGACTTCCGCATCAACCGGATCTTCGAGGGCTCGAGCGAGATCATGCGGCTGTTCATCGCCCGCGAGGCCGTGGACAAGCACCTCGAAGTGGCGGGCGCGCTCGTAGATCCCGAGCTGGGGATCGGAGAGAAGCTCAAGGCGCTACCCAGGGCCGCGGCCTTCTACCTGACCTGGTATCCGACGCGCTGGCTGGGCTGGAGCCTGCCGCCGCGCTTCTCGAGCTTCGGCTCGCTGGCCAGGCACCTGCGCTTCGTGGAGCGATCGAGCCGCAAGTTGGCGCGCACGATCTTCCATCTCATGCTGCGCCACGGGGCCAGGCTCGAGCGGCGTCAGGGCCTGCTCTTCCGTTGCGTCGACATCGGCGCGGAGCTGTTCGCCATCTCCGCCACGGTGACCCGCGTGCGGATGCTCGAGCGGCGGGGGGACGCCTCGGCCGCGGAGGCGCGCCGGCTGGCGGATTCGTTCGCGCACGCCTCGCGCGATCGGGTGAAGCAGCTGTTCCGGGAGATCCGCTCCAACCACGACGCGCGTAACTACGCCATCGCGCAGGACATCCTGGCCGGCAAGTACACCTGGATGGAAGAGGGCATCGTCGGCCTCCAGAAAGCCGCGCTGGCGGCGGTGGTCGACGCGGCGCCGGAACCCGCGACCCCGTTGCGGCGCCAGGCCGCGCAGGGGCGTCCC
>JBFIOX010000315.1:0-2946 GCA_041610455.1 Gemmatimonadota bacterium | reverse complement strand
GTTCCCGGCCGATGGCGGACGTGTGCGGCTCGTGCGCAATCACGAGGACCAGGACCCTCCCGGCACGGCCCGCCCCCTCGTGGACCCGTCGCTCGCCTACGATCCGCTGTCGGGCGGCGGCACGACGACGCTGGAGATGAGGATCGGGGAGCGCGGTCCCCCGGAGCTCGTGCGCGATTTCGTGAGCCTGGGCGGCACCCTGATCAATTGCGCCGGAGGCCCCACGCCCTGGGGTAGCTGGCTGAGCTGCGAAGAGACGACGCAGGGGCTCGCCAAGGGGTGGAGCGTGCCCCACGGCTACGTCTTCGAGGTCCGGGCCGGCGTGGACGGACCCGAGCGCGCCGTGCCGCTTCGCGACATGGGCCGGTTCACCCACGAGGCCGTGGCCGTGGATCCCGCCACCGGGCTGGTGTACGAGACCGAGGACCTGAATCGCCGCTCCGGTTTCTACCGATTCAGCCCGCGCACGCCCGGCGAGCTGGCCCGCGGGGGCACGCTCGAGATGCTGGCCGTGAAGGGAAGCCCGGGGGCGGACCTGCGCCGAGGCCAGCGAGCGGGCGAATGGCTCGAGGTCGAGTGGGTGCCGATCGCCGATCCCGATCCCGCCGATGCGGAGCGAGAGCCATCGGCGGTCTTCGCGCAGGGGCTGCGCGAGGGAGGCGCGCGATTCTCGCGGTTGGAGGGCTGCTGGTACGCCGACGAGAGCGTGTACTTCCAAGCCACCAACGGCGGAGAGGCGCAGCGGGGCCAGGTGTGGCGCTACGTGCCCGACGAAGAGGCCCTCGTGCTGGTGTTCGAGTCGCCCTCCGTCGAAGTGCTGGACGGTCCGGACAACATCACGATGAGCCCGAGCGGCGGTCTGTTGATCTGCGAGGACAACGCGGGCGTGAGCCATCTGCGGGGGCTGACGCCGACCGGCCACATCTTCCCCTTCGCCGAGAACCGCCTCAACCATCGCGAGTTCGCGGGCGCCTGCTTCAGCCCGGACGGTCGGGTGCTATTCGTCAACATCCAGGGCGATCTCACGTCCTGGGGACCCGGCAATCTCGGCATGACGCTCGCCATCTGGGGGCCCTGGGAGGCCGGGCCCCTCTGACGGCCAGGCGGGCGCGTGCCGTCGGAACGGCAGCAGGATGCGGGCGACTCGCTCGAAGAAGACGTAGTCCCATGCCCAGTTGAGCATGACCGCGAACCGGTTGCGGAATCCGATCAGGTAGTAGAGGTGGATGACCACCCACAGCACCCAGGCAAGGAATCCCTTGAAATCGCGCCCCCACACGCTGGCGACGGCCGCGTTCCGACCGATGACCGCCATCAGTCCCCGGTCCCGGTAGCGGAAGGGCCGCGGCGCGTCTCCGTTCAGAAGGGCTTCGATCGATCGAGCGGCGTGCACCCCGCCCTGCATGGCGAACTGGGCCAGCATCGGCCACGGTCCTCCCTCGTCCGACCCCGACACGATGTCTCCCACCGCGAACACTTCGGGTCGATTCGCGAGCTGGAGCGTGGGAAGCACCGGCACCCGCCCATCGCGGACGGTGGGCAGACCCCACGCGCCGATCTCGGTGGGGCCGCGCACGCCGGCGGTCCAGGCCACCGTGTCGGCGACGATCGTCGGGGGCGCCGCAGCCGCCGGATCGCCGCCGGCCACGCGCACGCCGGTCGGGGTCACCTCCATGACCTTGGCGCCCATGCGCACTTCGATCCCCATTCGCTCGAGCCGGCGCACCGCGTAGCGTCCGAGCGCGTCCGACATGCCCCCGAGCAGGCGATCCGAAGCCTCCAGGAGCGTGATGCGCGGCTCGCTCGCCACGGCGGGATAGTCCCGCGCGAGGGGTCCGCGTACGAGCTCGGAAAGCGCCCCCGCGAACTCGACGCCCGTCGGCCCGCCGCCGACCACGACGAAATGGAGAAGATGCCGCCGCCGGGTGGCGTCCGGCTCGTGCATCGCCAGCTCGAAGCGCGACAGGATGTGGCTGCGTAGCGCCACCCCGTCCTCGAGGGTCTTGAGCGGAAAGGCGTGTCGGCGCGCGCCCGGGACACCGAAGTCCCAGGGGACGGTGCCGAGCGCCACGATCAGCCAGTCGTAGCCGTGGACACCGTGCGAGGTATGCACGAGCTTCCCGGCCAGATCCACCCGGCGCACGGAAGCGTTGAGGAAGTGGAGGTTCGTCTGTCCACGGATCAGCGTGCGGACCGGGCGCGCGATCGCGAACGGCTCCAGCTCGGCCGCGCCGACCTGGTAAAGGAGCGGGAGGAACGTGTGGAAGTTGTTGCGGTCGATGAGCGTCACGTCCGCCTTCACGCCGCCGAGGCGCCGAGCGGCCCACAAGCCGCCGAAGCCGGCTCCGAGGATGACGATCTTCGGTCTGGTAGCGCTCACGTGACCCTCCCGCGGCCCAGGCGACGCCGGCCCCACGGCCGTTCGCCGCGCACCCCCCGCCTGGGAGTGCTCGGACTGGCGCTCTTCCAGGCCGCTTGTGCGAGTCGCGGCCCCACGGTGGGTCCCTCTTTCGCGCCCGGCGGGCCCGAGGTCGGTTGGACCGAGACCGGCGTGGCCTCGTGGTACGGCGAGCCGTTCCACGGCCGGCCCACCGCCTCGGGCGCAGTCTACGACATGGACGGTCCCACCGCCGCCCATCGCACGCTCCCGTTCGGCACCGTCGTGAAGGTCGAGAACCGCGACAACGGCCGCACGGTCGAGCTCACGATCAACGACCGCGGACCGTTCGCCAAGGGCAGGATCCTCGACGTCTCGCGGGCCGGCGCCCGCGCGCTCGGCATGATCGGACCCGGGACGGCCCGCGTACGCATCACGGTGCTGCGTCCCGGCGGCGATGCCGTGGCCGTGCGGGGCGGCTGCGTGGTGGTGCAGGTGGCCGCGTTCCGCGACGCGCAGGCCGCCGCCCGCAGGGCGGCCGAGGTCGAGCGCGCCGGCATCCCCGTCCG
>JBFIOX010000314.1:0-2965 GCA_041610455.1 Gemmatimonadota bacterium | reverse complement strand
GGCCCTCGATCAACCCCGACGGCCAGACGATGGTGGCCGAGTGGTACCGCGCCAACCTGGGCACGCCGTACGAGGCCGCGCCCACGCCCTTCCTTTATCAGAAGTACATCGGGCACGACAACAACCGGGACGGCTACATGATCAACCAGATCGAGTCCCGGATGGCGACGCGCGTGGCCCGCGAGTGGGAGCCCCACATCCTCTACAACCATCACCAGAGCTCCCCGTTTCCGACGCGCATCTGGATTCCCCCGTTCGCCGAGCCCATCTCGCCACACGTGCATCCGCTCATGTGGCGCTCGGTGAACCTCATCGGCATGGCCATGGCCCAAGCCCTGGAGGAGCGGGGACAGACGGGGGCGACGCACATGGGGACCGGGTTCGACAACTGGTATCCCGGCTTCATGGACCACGCGAACAACTTCCACAACGTGGTGTCCTTCCTCACCGAGACGGCGCTCTACCGCTACGCGACGCCGGGCTTCTACACGATCGGCGACTTTCCGCCCGCCACGCGCGACCTGCGCCCGCAATCGCTCTACTCGAGCCCCTGGCGGGGCGGCTGGTGGCGCCTGCGCGACGCGGTGGACTACATGCTGACGGCGTCGATCTCGGTCCTCGACGTCGCCGCGAAGTACAAGGAAGATCTCCTCTACAACCGCTATCAGGCGGGGCGCGACATCATCCGGCAGTACGAAGAGGAGCCGCCGTACGCCTTCTTCATTCCGTCCGACCAGCGCGACCCGGTCGCGGTGGTCGAGCTGCTGCGCCGCCTCGCCTTCAACGGCGTCGAGATCCATCGACTGGCCCGCGCCGTGTCCCACGAGGGGCTCGAGCATCCCGCGGGCACGTGGGTGATCCGCATGGACCAGGAGTTCGCAAACTTCGTGCGCCAGCTGTTCGCCCTGCAGGAGTACCCGGACCTGCGCGAGTACCCCGAGGGACCCCCCGACCAGCCGTACGACGTGGCGGGCTGGACGCTTCCCCTGCAGATGGGCGTGCGGGTGATCGAAGCGGCCTCGCCGCTCGGCGACGCGGTGCGAGGCGCGCTCGAGCCGGTGTCGGGCGAGGCGATCCCGTGGGATGCCGAGGTGGCCGATGCGTCGCCCTTCGATTCGCCGCCCGGCGTCGGCTTCGATTCGCACCCGGTGGCGGCGGCCATCCGGCCTCCCGCCGGCCGCGTCGCGGGGAGCGGACCCGCGCTGCTCCTCGACCCTGCCCAGAACAACGCCTTCCGGGCGCTGACGCGCGCCTGGGCCGAGGGGGCCCGCGTGTCGTTCGTGCCGGGCCGGCCCGGGGCCGACGGCGCCTCCGGTTCGTCGGGGTCGTGGGCCATCTCGGGCCTCGCGTCGGAGTCGGCGGTCGTGGCCGAGCTGGCATTGCAGGCGCGGCGGGGCGCCGCGGGGCGTCCGCTGCGACAGCCGCGCATCGGACTCTACCGGCCCTGGGCGGCGAGCATGGACGAGGGCTGGACCCGCTGGCTGCTCGAGCGGTACGGCTTCGGGTTCACGAGCCTCCACAACGCCGACGTGATGGCCGGCGATCTCGCGGACCGCTACGACGTCATCATCCTCGCGGACATGTCGCCGCGACAGATCCGGGACGGCCTGGCCCGGGGGTCGGTGCCGGCCCGCTACGCCGGTGGGCTGGGCGTCGCCGGGACGCGCGAGCTGGATGCGTTCGTGCGTGCGGGTGGAACGCTCGTGTGCCTCAACGGTAGCGCCAGTTTCGCGATCGAAGCGATGCACTTGCCGGTGAGGGACGTGGTGGCCGAGTTGGACCGGAGCGAATACTTCCAGAGCGGGTCGATCGTCGAGATGATGGTCGATCCGTCGCACCCGGTGATGAGCGGCATGCCGTCCCGCGCCGCGGTCGTGGTCGAGGGGAGCCCCGTGTTCACCACGGAAGAGGGATTCGAGGGCCACGTGTTGGCGAAGTATCCGGCGGATGGCTCGCCCCTGTTGTCCGGCTACCTGCTCGGCGAGACGCACGTGGCGGGGTACGCGGCGGCCCTAGAGGTCGAGCACGGCGAGGGGCGGGTCCTCCTCCTCGGCATGCGCCCGCAATGGCGCGGACAGCCGTTCGGCAACTTCCGCATCCTGTTCAACGCCGCGCTGTACGGCGCCGAGCTGGCCGAAGCGGCGCCCGACAACCCGGACTTCTGGACCCCACCCGCTCCCGACGAGGATGCGAGCGCGGAGAGCGAGCCATAGTCCGACGTAGCCCCCGCCGCGCTCGGCTCCGGTGGAGCGACCGGCTCCTTCTGTTCCTCGTGACCGGCGGCGTCGCGCTCATCGCCTGGGCCTTCTGGTGGGAGCCCGGGCGGCTGGTGGTGGACGCCCGGGTGCTCGAGCTGCCAGGCTGGCCCGACGAGGCGCCGCTTCGCGTTGGGCTCATCGCCGATCTGCACGTCGGCTCACCCCGCAACGGCCTGGACAACCTGGCGCGCGTGGTACGCCGCGTGAACGAGCACCGGCCCGATGTCATCCTCATCGCCGGAGACGTGACGATCGACAACGTGGTGGGCGGGCGCTTCGTGCCCCCCGAAGAGATCGCGAACGTCCTGGAAGAGCTCGAGGCGCCCCATGGCGTGTTCGCGGTGTTGGGAAACCACGACCGCTGGCTGTCGGCCGAGCGCGTGACGACCGCCCTCACGGGGGCCGGCATCACGGTGCTCGAGAATCGGGCCGCGCCGGTGGATGGGGACGGGCCCGACCTGTGGATCGCCGGGGTCAGCGACTTCTGGACCGGGCACCCGGACGTCGAAGCGGCGCTGGCGGGCGTGCCGGAGGACGCCACCGTGGTCCTGTTCACGCACAACCCCGACATCTTCCCCGAGGTGCCCGCGCGGGTGGCCCTGACGCTGGCCGGTCACACGCACGGGGGGCAGGTGATCATCCCGTTCGTCGGCCCCGGGATCACGCCGTCGCGCTACGGGGAGAAGTACGCCGCCGATCACGTCGTC
>JBFIOX010000313.1:0-2975 GCA_041610455.1 Gemmatimonadota bacterium | reverse complement strand
GGTGCAGTCGAGCTCGCACGGCCCGGGCTTGATCCTGAACCCGGTGACCCGGTCGCCCTCGACCTCCACCATGTCGGTCTTGTCGGGGCGCTCGCTCGGGAAGAGGGCGAGCGCGACGTCGGCACCAGCGCGCCGGCGCGCCTCGAGCAGCTCCCGACCCGCACCCACGGGCCGCAGCAGGACGTCCGGGAAGCCGAGCAGCACCTCCCGGCGGCCGATCGCGCTCCGCGCCCGGTCGACGGTCTCGGGAATCGACCGGGTCGGCGCCGTGGGGACGAATCGCAGCCGCGGCAACCGGCCCGCGCGCTCCCCGAGGCCCTCCCGCAGCTCGTCCCGCCCGCGCCGCACCACCACGATCGCCTCCTCGATCGCCGCCGCGGCCAGGACCTCGAGCAGACCGTCGATCGCCGGCCGCGAGCCGCCGCCTCCCCACCGGACCGGAGCGAGCGCCTTGCTCCCCGCAAGACCCAGCCGCGAGCCGGACCCGGCCGCGGGAATCAAGCCGACGGCGCCTCGCATCCCGGCCAGCGTAGCAGCCGCGGTGGACTCGGTAGTCGGTCGGCTGAACCAGTTCCCGTGGGCGCCTCGGGCAAGGGGACCCGGATCTCGGCCGGGGCGCGGGCCGAGCGATTTACCCTCGGCTTGTAAGGCAGTCCCTCTGCGGCCGTCCCGTGACCCACGGACTCGGGGGAAAGTCCTCCGCCGCTCACGCCAGACCCGCGATCGTCGTCCAGACGAGGCCCGCCACGATCCCGGCCAGGAGCGTTCGCAGCATCCCCCATCTCAGCCCGAAGATCGCGACGAAGGCGGCCACCGCGATCAAGAGCGCCCCCGGGTCGACCGATTCCCAGACTGGAACGAGCCAGCGCGCGGGCCCCATGCTCACCTCTTCCACCTGACTGAAGAGGGTGTGCAGCGCGAACCACAGGGCCAGATTCAGGATCACGCCGACGACTGCCGCGGTGACCGCCGAGAGCGCGTTCGACAGCGCCTTGCGCCCGCGCAGCCACTCGATGTACGGCGCACCCAGGAAGATCCACAGGAAGCAGGGGGCGAAGGTGACCCAGGTCGTCACCACCGAGCCCAGGACCCCGGCGACGATCGGCTCCAGCGCTCCGGGATTCCGGTAGGCGCCCATGAAACCGACGAACTGCACGACCTGGATCAGCGGGCCGGGCGTCGTCTCCGCCATGCCGAGACCGTCCAGCATCTCGCCCGGTGCCAGCCAGCCAAAGTCTTCGACCGCGCGCTGTGCGATGTAGGCGAGCACCGCATACGCCCCTCCAAACGTGACCACCGAGGCCTTGCTGAAGAAGAGTCCTTCGCGCACGTAGACGCTCTCGGCGCCCAGAAGCGCCCAGAGAGCGAGAACGGGCGCCCACCAGACGGCCAGCCAGAGCAGGGCGACGCGGACCGATCGCCCGAGCGCCGGCCGCTCGGCGGCGGCCGCATCCGAGGTCGCTGGGTCAGCCCCCGAGGCGGCTCGATCCGGCGAGGACAGACCGAGAACCCGCCAAGCGCCTCCCAACCACCCGATCGCACCGGCCCCGACGACGATCCACGGAAACGGCACCTCGAAAACGAAGATGGAGGTCAGGGCGGCGGCCGCAATCAGCACCTTCGCGGTCGAGCGCAGGGCGCGTCGCCCAAGGCGGATCAGCGCCTCGACCACGATGGCGAGCACCGCCGGCTTGAGGCCGAAGAAGATCGCCGCCACGACGGCCGTGTCGCCGAGCTCCGCATAGAGAACGCTGAGCGCCAGGATGGAGACGAACCCGGGCAGCACGAACAGCAACCCGGCGACCAGGCCACCCCGCGCGCGATGGAGCAGCCACCCGACGTAGGTGGCGAGCTGTTGCGCCTCGGGCCCGGGCAGCAGCATGCAGTAGTTCAGCGCGTGCAGGAACCGCTCCTCCGACACCCATCGCTTCTCGTCCACCAGGATGCGCTGCATGACCGCGATCTGGCCCGCGGGCCCGCCGAACGACAGCGCGGCGACTCGAGCCCAGACACCCCAGGCCTCGCGGAACGCGACAACCGGAGCACGTGAGAGCTTGGCGTCCATCGGTACGCCCCGGCGGGGTCAGACCAGGCGCCGGGTGACCAGGGTGGCCTCGACGCGCTGGCCGTCCCGATCGAGCACCAGGGCGTAGGTCTTGCCGGGCACGCGGAAGAGGGCGCGCAGGCCGTCCAGCGTGAGCTCCGGGACCGCGCGACCGTCGATCGAGACGATCGCGTCGCCGGGCTCGATGCCGGCCGTCTCGGCCGGCGTCGCCGACGACACCGAGAGGACCCGCACGACGTCGAAGGCCGCGCCCTCCGAGGTCAGGAAGAGCCCCGCGGCGTCCCACTCGAAGGCGGGGGGAGGACCCGAGGACGGCTCCAGGATCAGGCGGGAACGGCTGCGATCGAAGATCGCCCGGTAGTTCTCCAGGATCTCGCCACCGAGAATGCCGTCCCGGTCGGCGCGAGCGTACGCCCCCGTCACGCCCTCGGGCGCCAGGGTCACCGGCACGGACGCGAGCGCCAGCGGCCCCATCTCGATCGTGTCAAACCGGCCGACCCAGTGCCGCACCTCGCCGCCGATCCCGACCCCGACCGTGCCCAGGACCTTCTCCGGCAGCGCCTCCAGCAACCCGTGCTTCGCCACGAACGGCGCGGTCAAGCTGAGCGTGCCCCGCGAGCCCGTGTCGACGATCATCTTGGCCCCGATCCTTCGCTCGCCGAGCGTCAACGTGGTCTGGAGCTCCCACTTGTCGTTGGCGTCGAAGGTGACCGGTAGCTCGACGCCGTCACCCGAGTAGCGAAACGACTCCGGATCGTGCAGCGTGAGCATCCTGTTGGGGTAGTCGACGTCCACCACCAGGCCCTTGAAGACATCGGCGCCGAGCAGACCCTCCGAGGGGTGGCCGTTGGCGCCCTGCGTCTTGCGCTCGAGGACGGCCACCGCCCGCGACGCGATCTCGACGCCGGGG
>JBFIOX010000312.1:0-3027 GCA_041610455.1 Gemmatimonadota bacterium | reverse complement strand
CGGCGCGGACGGTCTCGTCGAGCGCGATCCCCACGCTGTCGTCCTCGAACCGGCGCAGGTTGATCCCGCGCGACAGGGCCAGCGCCACGGGGTCGCCCGCGCCGCCCCGCTTCGCGGCGTCGGAGGCCCGAGCGTCGGCGCGCGCCGGGCGCACCCGAAGCGTATCGAAGAAATGCTCGTGTACGACCTCGTGGCCCTGCGCCTCGAGCCCCTTGGCCAGCACCCAGGCCATGTTCCGGATCCGCGCCGCGATTCGCCGCAGGCCGCGCGGACCGTGATACACCGCGTACATCCCGGCCATGATGGCGAGCAGCACCTGGGCCGTGCAGATGTTCGATGTCGCCTTCTCGCGCCGGATGTGCTGCTCGCGCGTCTGGAGCGCCATGCGAAGCGCGGGCTGGCCGTCGGCGTCGACCGAAACGCCGATGATGCGACCGGGCAGCTTCCGCTTGAAGTGGTCGCTGGCGGCGAGATACGCCGCGTGAGGCCCGCCGTACCCCATCGGGACGCCGAAGCGCTGCGTGTTGCCCACGGCGATGTCGGCGCCCAGCTCGGCGGGGGGGACGAGCAGCGCGAGGGCCAGCAGATCGGCGGCCACGACGCTCCCGGCCCCCGCGGCGCGCATGGTCGCGCAGAACTCCCGGTAGTCCCAAACCGCGCCGTCCGTGGCCGGGTACTGCACGAGCCCGCCGAACAACCGGGGCCCGAGCTCGGCCAGCGCGGGATCGTCGTGCGCCCCCACGTGCAGCTCGATCCCCAGTGGCCTCGCCCGACCCTCGACGACCGCACGCGTCTGCGGGTGACACGCCTCGGAGACGAAGAACAGGTTGCGATCCTCCCCGCCCCGATCCGACCACAACATGAGCATGGCCTCGGCCGCCGCCGTGGCCTCGTCCAGCAGCGAGGCGTTCGCGATGGGGAGACCGGTGAGGTCGATGACCATCGTCTGGAAGTTGAGGAGCGCCTCGAGCCGCCCCTGCGAGATCTCGGCCTGATACGGAGTGTACTGCGTGTACCAGCCCGGGTTCTCCAGGATGTTCCGCTGGATCACCCCGGGGGTGAGGGTCCCGTGATAGCCCAGCCCCAGGTACGATCGGTGCGACTCGTTGCGCTGGCCGAGGTCTCGCGCCCGATCGAGGAGACGTCGTTCCGAGATCGCCTCGGGGAGCGCCAGATCGCGTCCCAGGCGAATGGCGTCCGGCAGGGTCTCCGCCATCAGCGCGTCGAGCGACGGCGCGCCCACCACCCGCAGCATGTCGGCGACTTCGGGCTCGGTGGGACCGATGTGGCGCCGGGTGAACTCGCCCGCGGGCTCCATCTCCAGATGCATGCTCAGAAAGCCTTCAGAGGTTTCAGCTCACAAGGATAGCGAACGGCGGCGTGCGGGGCCGGCGCGGGAACCGGCGTCCGACGCGGCGTCGGGGAAGGGCGGTGAGCGAGGCGCTCAGGCGTCTCCGCCCGCGTTGATCAGCGCGCCGTACTGCTCCGGCGATAGGAGCGCGTCGAGCGGTGCGCCCGGGTCCAGGCGGAGCCGGATCATCCAGCCCTCGCCGTACGGGTCGCTGTTGACGAGCGACGGGTCGTCCTCCAGCGCTTCGTTGACCGCGACCACCTCGCCCGCCGCAGGGCAGTAAAGCTCCGACACGGCCTTGACGGCTTCGATCGTCCCGAACGGCTCCAGCTGGCCGAACCGGTCACCGGGCTCCGGAAGCTCGACGTACACGACGTCACCCAGCTCGTTCTGCGCGTAGTCCGTGATGCCCACGAGGACTTCCTGCTCGGCGTCCGCGTCACGGACGTACTCGTGCTCGGCGGTGTATCTCAGGCCATCAGGGATTTCGGACATGCGAACCTCGCCGTTGCGACTCGCGCCGGATTCGGGGGGGGAGACAATACCCGAGCTTCGCGCGGATCGTCAAGAAAACCGGGAGCCGCCTTCTCACCCGCGCTCTTTCGGCGCGGCGGCGAGCCGGCGGGCGGCCCGCCGCTCGGCCTTCACCCGCTTCCTCGCCTCGCGCGCGCTCTCGCCCGGCAGGCGCTCCGCGATGTCGACACCGCCCATCAGCACGACGCCGTTGATCCGTAGCACCGGCGCGCTCGGGTCGGGCGGCGTGGCCGGGTCGTGGCCGCCGAACCCGCCCATGATCGCCACCCCGTTCCACTCGACCCGTACGCCGGGCGGGACCAGGATGTCCACCCCACCCATGAGCGTGAACAGCGTGATCGACACCTCCCGCGTCGCGAACAGCGCGTCGCGGAAATCCAGATCGGCGCCCCCCATGATCGACAGCACGCGCAAGCGCCGGGGCGGCGTCCAGTTCCCCTTGCGCTCGGTGCTGCCCATCACGGCGACCATGAGGTCGCTGTCGGAGACCGGGCGACTCGTGTCCACCGCCGCCATCGGGGCGGCGGGTCGCGGCTGGACCTCGGCGCCCGCCGGGAGCGCGGGCAGATCGCGCTCGATGGCCAGGAGCTCGTTGCCGCCCTGCGCCGCGAACGCCAGATCGAGACGCCGTTCCAGCTCGGACGCATCGAAGTGGTCGTGCGCGAAGTGGGCGCACAGACGGTCCACCGTCCGCTGCCGCTCTTCGGGCGAGATCGGCTTCAGGGGAAGGTCTTGATCGCTCATCTGGGTCCTCGCCGGGTAGGGCGTCGGGGTCATACTCGGCGCATGGCCGGAGCGGAGCAAGCTGCAGGGGGAAGCCGCCCGCGGCGTCCGCCTCGGCCAGCGTCCGCGGTTGCCGGCGTGTCCCCGTTCAGACATCATTCAGCCGCACGAAGGTGCCCTCGTCGTGAACTCTTGAAAGGAGGTGATCCAGTGTCTGAAGGGAGTAGAACCGGGTCCGACTCGGCACGGGCAAGCGATCGCCTCGACGTAGCGTAACCGGTAGGAGCCGGCACCCGCGTGTCGGGTGCAGGTGCGGTGGCGCAGTTGAAGTCATCGTGCGCCGACCTGATCCAGCGGTGCTGCGCGAAAGCGACGCGCCGAGTCAGGTCCCGTTGAGCCAAAGTCGGCCGTGGGCAGCG
>JBFIOX010000311.1:0-3028 GCA_041610455.1 Gemmatimonadota bacterium | reverse complement strand
GGCCGGACGCGACCGACGCCGAGATCGAGGAAGCCGCGCGGGCGGCCCACGCACACGAGTTCATCCGCCGTCTCTCCTCCGGCTACGACACACAGGTGGGCGAGCGGGGGGTGCGGCTTTCGGGTGGCCAGCGTCAGCGGATCGCCATCGCGCGCGTGGTGCTCAAGGCGCCCGAGATCCTGATCCTCGACGAGGCGACCTCGGGCCTCGACGCCCGGAGCGAGGCCTACGTGGAGGAGGCGCTGAGCCGTCTCATGGGCGGCCGGACGACGCTGATCATCGCGCACCGCCTGAGAACCGTGCTGCGCGCCGACCGGCTGCTCGTGCTCGAGCGGGGGCGGATCGTGGAGGAGGGCTCGCACGCCGAGCTCCTCGCGCGCGACGGGCTCTACCGGCGGCTCTACCGGGGTCAGCGGCTCGACCTGCGCGACGGGGGTCGATCGGAGCCGGCGCCGCTGGCGGAGCCCGCCTGACCGCGTGACGCCCCGGGAGCGGGGCGGCCGGACGCACGCGCCACGCGGGTGCGCGGGCCCTACTCCAGAAGCGCCTCGAGGGCGGGAGTCAGCGATTCCAGGGTCTGCGCGCCCAGGTACTCGTTGCGGATGAACCCTTCGCGGTCGATCAGCAAGGTGTAGGGATACCCCACCGCGTTGAACTCGGTGATCGCGACCTCCGTCGTCGACATCCAGATCTCGTAATCGACGCCGTAGCTGTCGGCGAACTCGCGGATGTCGCTCGGCTCGCCCGAGTCGATCGCGATGCCGACAACGGCCACGCCGCGGTCGGCGAACGCGTGACCGAGGTCGACCAGCTCGGGAAGCTCTCGCCGGCAGGGCGCGCACCAGGTGCCCCACAAGTTGAGGACGACGACCCGGCCGGCCAGGTCGGCGAGCTTCGCGGTTCCGCCGTCGAGGGTCTCGAACGCGACGGCCGGGACGCGGGCTCCCGACATGCCTGCGGCGGATCGGCCCACCGGCTCGGGGGCGGCGACCTCGGTCGTGGCGGGCACGAGCGGTCCGGGCGTGTCCGAGGGGCGGGTGCCGACGAGCCACCCCAGCGCGCCTCCGATGGCCGCCAGCGCGAGTGCCGCGAGGATCCAGAACGTATGCCGCATGTCACCTCCTCCGAGGAGCCGAAGCTACAACGCTCCACGGGGGCGAGCGAGTTTCGACTCGGTCGGAGGACGAGCTCGCGAAGACCCTGGGGAATCGAGGAAGAAGAATGAAGAAGAAGGCCGTGCGCCCGCGCCCCCAGCCGGCGAGGCGCCTGCAAACCTCAACCGGAACGGCAGTTGGGATCCACCCTGGGACTTCATCGCGCACGAACGCACGAACCTTCTTCAGCTCGCGAGGGTCGGGTCCGGACCCGTCCTTCGGAGGCGTGGACGGGGAGAAGCAAGGGCCGTACCCTGCTGCAGAGGTAGCGGAGCGCCCGACGTAAGCAGTTGCCGCACATAGTTTTGGGAGGGAAAACCGGAGATTCGACGCGGCACCTCGGCGGCCCTGACTGAGATGATGTTGCAGACCCGCGATAACGGAGGCCGCGGCGTCCGTTACGAGAGCGGCGCCTCTCGTCGCCAGGCCCTGGCCCGCGCGATCAGGTCGCCTCGCGGCGATAGACGACCCGTCCGCCCACGATCGTCAGCACGACCCGGACGTCCCGGATCTCCTCGGGCGACAGCTCGAGCAGGTTCCGGTCGAGCACCGTGAAGTCGGCGAGCTTCCCGACCTGGATCGTTCCCTTGATCGCCTCTTCCCCGGCCGCGTAGGCGTTGTTGACCGTGTAGGCGCGAAGCGCCGTCTCCACGTCCACGCGCTCTTCGGGGAACCAGCCGCCCTCCGGCTCGCCGGTCATCGTCTGCCGCGCGACCGCCGCGTAGATGCCGAGCACCGGCTTGGCGGGATACCAGGCCGCGTTCGTGCCGGGCCAGTCGCTGCCGAACGACAGCGTGACGCCGGCGTCGTGGAGCGTGCGGAACGCGTATGCCCACCTGGAGCGCTCGCCGATCCGCTCCTCCATCCACCGCATGTCATCGATCGCGTGGTACGGCTGCACCTCCGCGATCACCCCGAGCCTCGCCATCCGCTCGGCCACCTCGGGGCCCCGCAGCACCTGCGTATGGATCACCCGCCAGCGGCGCTCGCGCGTCCCGTCCGGCATGGGGACGCCTCCTCGATCCCCGTTCTCGGCGAAGGCCCGCTCGAACATCGTGAGCAGCGTGTCGATGGCCGCATCGCCGATCGCGTGCACCTGGGGCCACAGCCCTGCCGTGTCGGCGCCGGTCAACAGGCGCTGCATCCCGGGCCCTTCGGTCATCATCGTGCGCCAGCTTCCGAGCTCGCCCGAGGTGAGATACGGCTCGTAGAACCGGGCGCTGGAGTTGCCCATGATCCCGTCGACGAACCCCTTCAGCCCGCCGATGCGGAGCCAGTCGTTACCGAAGCCGTGCTGAATGCCGACGGCCTGGAGCTCGTCCCACTTGTCGAGTGTGGGCCGGGCGTAGATGCGCGTCGTCAGCTCGCCCGCCGCCAGCAACCGCTGATACACGTCGAGCTGCTCCGGGCCCGTGATGTCGTGAATCCCCGTGACCCCGTTCTCGGCCAGCCGCCGCAGGGCGGCGCGCGCCTCCGTGAGCCGCTGCTCCATCGACTTGGGAGGCACCACGCCCCGTACGCGCGCGGCCGCGGCGGGCGTGAGGAGCCCGGTCGGATCGGCGCCGTCGCACTCCACGCCCTCGTCGCCGCAGCCGAGCCCGGCCGCCTCGAGGGCGGCGCCGTTGGCCAGGAAAGAGGAGCGATCCCAGCGTGACAGGAGAACGGGCCGGTCGGCCGTGATCGGGTCGATCATCGCCCGGTGGGGCACGAAGAGCCGGGCCGGTCGGGCGCCGCCCCCCCCTTCCGCCCCCGCCGACCCGACGGCCCATTCCTCGTAGGCGCCCCAATCGCCTCCCAGGATCCACGCCTCCGGCGGGAGCCGCTGGTCGGCCTCGCGCACCCGCTGCACCAGGCCCGCCTCGTCCGACACGTCG
>JBFIOX010000310.1:0-3062 GCA_041610455.1 Gemmatimonadota bacterium | reverse complement strand
TCGCGGACCAGATTCGTGGCCACCGTGAACAGCCACCGCCGCACTTCGGCGTCGGGCAGCGGGTGGTCGAGGAGGCGCACGAACGACTCCTGCACCACATCGGCCGCCAGGTCGGGGTCACCGACGAGTCGGTGCACGTACCGAAACAGCGACGCCTGATGGCTTTGGAACGCGGCCTCGAAGTCCACGGCTCTCCTCGTGCACGCCGTCTCCGGCGCGCGAGAGCGCCGCGGGCTCTCCGTTTTCCCACAGGCTCAACGCGCGCCGCCGCCGGATCGTGACGAGACGGCGCGCCCCTCGGGCCGCCGCCCCGCCGGCGGAACGGGGCGGGCCCGCGTTCCATCACGCGCGCCCACCGGGTAGCTTATGCCCCCGCTGTGACGGGGGATACCGCGCAGGCCGGGGACCGCCCGCGGCCCCGCGGCCCGCCAAGCTCGCCGAGGAGCGTGAATGGGAGATCTGAGTCTCTTCCTCGAGGATCACCACGAGATGATCCGCGATATGGTGCGCGAGTTCGCCGAGGCGGAGATCGCGCCGGTCGCGGGGGAGTTCGACGAGACGGAGGACTTCCCTTGGGAGAACGGGGCCAAGATGGCCGAGCTGGGCCTGTTCGGGATCCCGTTCGATGAGGAGCGGGGCGGGGCCGGCATGGACCTCCTGGCCAGCGTGATCGCGGTCGAGGAGCTGGCCCGCGTCGACGCGAGCCATTCGATCATGGTGGGGGCACACACCTCCCTGGCCGCCAGCCCCATCGCGCGCTGGGGAACCGACGAACAGCAGGAGCGGTTCCTCACGCCGTTGGCCGGCGGCCGGGCGCTGGGCGGGTTCGGGCTCACCGAGCCCGGCTCCGGGTCGGATGCCGCGGCCATGCGGAGCACGGCGGTGCGGCGGGGCGACCGCTGGATCCTCAACGGACAGAAGACGTGGATCACGCACGGGGGGGTGGGCGAGATCTTCGTGGTCGGCGCGCTCACCTCGCCCGACAAGGGGGCGAAGGGGATCACCGCCTTCATCCTCACCAAGGAGACCTGCGATCTGGACGTGGCGACCTCGCTCGGCTTCGGGCACGTGCCCCAGCTGACGCCCATGGCCGGGTTCAGCGCCGGCCAGAAGCTGCGCAAGCTGGGTTGGAACGCCTCCGACACGCGCGAGCTCATCTTCGAGGACGTCGAGGTGCCCGATGAGAACGTGCTCGGCGAGGTGGACCGGGGGTTCCCCGTGTTCCTGGACACGCTGGACGGCGGACGCATCGGGATCGCCGCGCACGCGCTCGGGATCGCCCAGGGGGCGCTGGACGAGGCGGTGCGCTATACGGGCGAGCGCGAGCAGTTCGGCAAGAAGATCAACGCGTTCCAGGGGGTTCGGTTCATGCTGGCCGAGGCCGGCGTCCGCATCCACGCGGCCCGTCTGATGACGTATCACGCGGCGCGCCTCCGCATGGCGGGCGCGCCGCACAAGAAGGAGGCTTCGATGGCGAAGCTGTTCGCCTCGGAGGCGGCGATGGACATCGCCAGCATGGCGGTTCAGCTGCACGGCGGCTACGGCTATTCGCGCGAATACCCCGTGGAGCGGATGATGCGTGATGCGAAGATCACCGAGATCGGCGAGGGCACGACCGAGATCCAGAAGATCGTGATCTCGCGCGAGATGCTGCGTGAGTACGGTCAGGACTGAGGTCGAGACGCGCCCGCGTCCCGACGGCGCCCGCCCCGACGCGTGCTCGACCGCCGCGGACCCGCGTCGTATCTTGCGGCGGGCCGGCGCCCCAGGCGCCGGTTCTCCAGCGGGCTCTGCACGCCCGAACAGACGATCGCGGCCCCCCGACCTCGCGCGGCACGGCCCCAGCGATAGACGAGTACGAACAGGATGTCCACAGCCCTGACGTCCCCGCGGGACGGCGGGTCTCCGCGCACGCAGGACTGATCGTGCGCCGAGAGATCGTCGTCAACGCGACCACCCGCGAGACGCGGGTCGCCATTCTCGAAGACGGCAAGCTCGTCGAGCTCATGCACGAGCGTCCCGACGAGCGTCGCATCGTGGGCGACATCTATCTCGGTGTCGTCGAAGCCGTCGTCCCCGGCCTCCAGGCCGCCTTCGTGGACATCGGGGCCGAGAAATCGGCCTTCCTGCACGCATCCGATCTCGTCGCCGAAGACGATGACGACGACGATGGTGACGAAGGCGAAGGGGAGAGCGAGCGCGACGCGGGAGGCCGGGGCGGCCGTCGCGGATCGGGGCGCGGCGCCGGCGGCCGCGGGCGCGGCCGCAACGGGGGGCGGCGGCGAGATCGGCTCTTTCCACCGATCCAGGAGGTCGTCAAGAAGGGCCAGACCTTGCTGGTGCAGGTTACGAAGGAACCCATCGGCACCAAGGGAGCGCGCGTCACGACCCAGGTGTCGCTGCCGGGCCGATTCCTCGTCTACATGCCCTCCTCCAACCACGTCGGCATCAGCCGCAAGATCGACGACCGCGAGGAGCGATCGCGCTTGCGGCAGATGGTCAAGGAGGTGCTGAGCAAGGATGACGGGGGCGTGATCGTGCGCACGGTGGGCGAGGAGCTCACCAAGAAGACGTTCGAGCAAGAGCTCAAGTCGCTGCGCAAGTCGTGGGAGAAAGTGGGACGGCGGGCCCGCGGCATGAAGGCGCCCGCGCTCGTCTATCAGGACGCGCGGCTCACTTCGGGGCTCATCCGCGACCTGTTCTCCGACCGGATCGACCTGCTCACGGTGGACTCGGAGAGCCTGCACCACGAGATCAAGTCCTACCTGGGCCAGGTGGACCCGGAGTTGCTCGACCGCGTAAAGCTGTACGACGGCGAGTCCCCCATCTTCGATGAGTACGGCATCGAGGAGGAGATCCGGCGCGCCTTTCGGCGCAAGGTGGAGCTCCCCTCCGGGGGCCACATCGTTATCGAGCCCACCGAAGCGCTGGTGTCGGTCGACGTGAATACCGGTCGCTACACCGGGAAGAAGGACCCCGCCCAGACGATCCTGCGCACCAACATGGACGCGGCGGTCGAGATCGCGCGCCACCTCCGGCTGCGCGATATCGGCGGCATCATC
>JBFIOX010000309.1:0-3066 GCA_041610455.1 Gemmatimonadota bacterium | reverse complement strand
GAGATGCTGGCCATGCGCGTGGGCGCCGGCCTGGGCGGGCTGCTGAACGCGACGTGCGGCAACGCGGCCGAGCTGATCATCGCGATCTTCGCGCTGCGCGCCGGGCTCCTCGAGCTCGTGAAGGCGTCGATCACGGGCTCGATCATCGGCAACATCCTGCTCGTGTTCGGGCTCAGCGCCCTGCTCGGGGGGTTCAAGTTCCAGCGCCAATCGTTCAACCGTACCGCCGCCAACCTCGGTGCGACCATGCTGCTCCTCAGCGGCATCGCGCTGGTCGTGCCGGCCGTGTTCCACCTCATCCAGGGCACCCCGAGCGACGACATCGCCCCCGCCGAGCGCTCGCTGAGCCTCGAGATCTCGGTCGTCCTCATGGTCTGCTACGTGCTCTCGCTCGTGTTCGCCCTGCGCACGCACGGGCACCTCTACCAGGGCGCGGCGGGGCACGGGCCGACCGAGGCCGCCGATCACCACGGCGAGGTGTGGTCGAAGCGGCGCTCCTTCGCGGTGCTCCTCGGGGCGGCGGCTCTCGTCGGGTGGATGAGCGAGATCATGGTGGGCGCCGTGCACGACGCCGCGCTCGCGCTCGGGATGAACGACGTGTTCGTGGGCGTGATCATCGTAGCCCTGGTGGGCAACGCGGCCGAGCACTCGACGGCCATCCTCGTGGCGCTCAAGAACAAGATGGACCTGTCGCTACAGATCGCCGTCGGCTCGTCGGTCCAGATCGCGCTCTTCGTGGCGCCCCTGCTCGTCTTCCTCTCCTACGTCATCGGCCCCAGGCCGATGGACCTCCTGTTCTCGCCGCTCGAGATCGTGGCCGTGGCGATCTCGGTGCTGGTGGTCGGGCAGATCTCCGACGATGGCGAGACGCACTGGATGGAGGGGGTGCTCCTCCTCGCCGTGTACATCATTCTCGGACTCGCCTTCTTCAACCTGATGTGAGCGGCCCGCCCGGGCGGCGACGCGCGTCCGGGCCCAGGCCGCCCCGACGGCAGCGCGGAGGCTCGGGACTCGGCCGGTCGCGGCCGCGCGGATCAGGCGAAGGCAACCCTACCCCGGTTGGGGGCATCTCAAGGTGCGGACGAGCTCGAAGCTCCGAGGGCCCGGGAAACCGCGGTCGGATTGGGTTCGTACGAGATAAATGACGCGGGGGCAGTCGGGGAGGGGGTTTTAGCGGGACAGCAGCGAAGAACCGAAGAAGAAAGCCGGGCCGTGCGGCACCCTCCTGTGGCAAGGACGAAAACGGCGAACACGCCGCTCTGAATACCGTCCGGTCCCGGCTTCTTCTTCTTCTTTTCTTTCTACATCGAAAACTGGGCGTCGGTTCGGCGGAGCGCAAATGCGCGCCGCCGTCGCCGCCGCCGTCCCCTACCGCGGCACCACCGGCAGCAACAGATGGGACGCGCGCGCCCGGTCGTGGAACACCGTCTGCTCGGCCGTCCGGAGCTCGGCGTCGACTCCGAACGGCGCCCCCGTGTTGGGATTCCGATCGAAGCGCGGGAAGTTGCTGCTCGACACCTCGAGCCGGATGCGGTGGCCCGGCAGGAACACGTTGCTCGTGGCCATGAGGTCGATCTCGAGGCGGACGGGGGTGCGCGGCGTGAGGAGCTCGGGCGACGTCTTTCCGCCGCGATACCGCGTCCTGAGGATCCCGTCGGTGAGCGTGCGGGCCGAGCCGTCCGGGAAGACATCGACCAGGCGGCCGGTGAAGTCGGTGTCCGGGGCCGAGGACGCGATCCACAGGACCAGCGTGATGGGTCCCGTCACCTCGAGCGGCTGTTCGAGCGGAGCGCTCGTGTAGACGAGGACGTCCGCCCGGTCCTGGATCTCCCCGGGGTCGAAGGGCGCGCGCGAGTAGCCGCTCATGGAGCCGGTGGGCACGGGATCGCGCGGATCGTACACGAAGCGGTCGGGCGGCTCCTCGGCCGGCGGCTCCGGACTCAGGCGCCCGTCTCCGCCCCGCGTGTTGGCGGCCCCGCCTCCGCGCAGGTAGTAGGGCGTGGGACGCGCGCGCGGCGGCGGCCACTCCTCCTCGTCCCGCCACCGGTTCTCGCCCATGACGAAGATGCGCACCGGCGGGCCGTCCACCACGGATGAGGGCCCGTCGCGCAGCCAATGGTCGAACCAGTCGAGGAGGACCGCCTCGTAGTCCAGCCCGGCGTCGGGCCCGTAGTCCACGTCCCCGATGCCGGTGCTCGCGGGCGTGGGCCGCGAATGCGTCCACGGGCCCACGATGAGCCGCTGCCCCGCCCGGGCGCGCTCGGTGGCGGCGCGGGCGCGCAGCCCCTCGAAGTTGGCCAGGGTGCCGGTGAGGAGGGCGTCGTACCACCCGGTGATGTGCAGGGCCGGCGTCTCGAAGCGCTCGTGGCGGCGGGCGATGTCGAACGTCTGCCAGAAGTCGTCGTAGCTCGGGTGCTCGAGCATCCAGAAGTACCCGGGGGCCAGGCGCGGCAAGTCGAGCCAGTCCAGGTCGGCGAGCGGCAGGTGGTGGAGCCAGCGCTCGGACAGGGCGCGCCGCTCGGCGTCGGTCAGTCCCACCGGCCCGTCGCGCTCGACGAAGGGGACGCCGGCCAGCCGACGGCGCACGTCGGCGGCCTGCCCGAGATTCCAGGCGAGCCCGTCGGACAGGTAGAAGGCCCCGCCCTGGAACACCATGTCGTAGCGGCTGGCGTACGAGGAGCTGGGCGCGATGGCCACCAGGTGGGGCGGCGCGAGCGAGGCGGCCATGAGCTGCGTGGTGGCCAGGTAGCTCCCCCCGAACATCCCCACCCGCCCGTTCACCCAGGGGAGCCCGGCCACCCACTCCACCGTGTCGAACCCGTCGGCCACGTAGTAGGTCTTGACGTAGGTCGCCCCGAGCTCGGCGCAGATGCGGGTGGCGAGACGCATGTACTTGGCGTCGCGGACGAGCTCGCGCCCGACCGCGGTGACCCCCAGGGTGGCGATGCCGTGGCGGTTGCCCATGTCGACCAGGCGGGTCATGTTGTGGATCGACTTCGACTCGAACTCGCCCCCGACGAAGACCTGGACCGCCATCGCCGCCACGTTGAGGCGGACCGCCTCGTC
>JBFIOX010000308.1:0-3076 GCA_041610455.1 Gemmatimonadota bacterium | reverse complement strand
CTGGCGGGGCTCGATCCGGCGGAGGCCCCGCCGGGGGGGGCGGCCGCTCGCCCACGCGCCCTAACCGCGGCCGATGCCCTGGCGGCGCTCGACGCGGCCGGTCTCGAGCGTGGCCTCGTGCTCTCCATCGCCTACATGTTCGCCGCGCCGGGGCTCGAGATCGACGACGCGCGCGCGCGCGTCCGCGCCGAGAACGACTACGTGGCCGCGCAGGTCGCGGCGCATCCCGACCGACTGGCGGGGGCGTGCAGCGTGAACCCGCTGGCGGAGTACGCACTGGACGAGATCGCGCGGTGCGCCGGTGACCTCCGCCTCACGGCCCTCAAGCTCCACTTCGGCAACTCGGGCGTCGATCTGCGCGACGCGGGGCACGTCGCCCGGCTGGTGGCCGTGTTCGAGCTGCTGGACCGGAACGGGCTGCCCGCCGTGGTGCACCTGCGCGCGCGCGAGGAGGACTACGGAGCGCCCGACGCGCGCGCCTTCATCGACCAGGTGCTGGCCCGCATGCCTGGGGTGCCGGTGCAAATCGCCCACATGGCCGGCTGGGGCGGATACGACGACGCCACGGATGCGGCCCTGGGCGCGTTCGCGGAGGCCTTCGCCGAGGGTCGCCTCGACCCGCGTCTCTACACGTTCGACCTGGGGGCCGTGGTGTTCGTGCCGGAGGCGGCCGGCGCCGACACGGCGCTCGCCGAGCGCGTGCGGGCGGCGAACGGGAAGCTCGCCCGGCGCATCCGCGAGATCGGGGTCGAGCGCGTCGTGCTCGGCTCCGATTGGCCGTCGTGGCCCCCGGGGCCGGATCTGCGGGGCGGCATCGCGGCCTACCTGCGCGTGATCGAGGTCGTGCTGCCTCTCAACGAGGACGAGCGTGCCCGCATCCTGGCAAATGCCGGGCCCGCGCTGCGGCGCCCCTAGACCGCGTCGATCGCCCGGCGCAGTCGGCGCCGCACCTCTTCCGCCATCTCGTCCAACCCATCGCCCTCGGCCACGCCCAGCTGCACGACCGGGTCGATCGCGGCCAGAATCGAGGTGTCAGGCTCGGCGCCTTCGTAGATGACCACGTTGCAGGGCAGGAGACCTCCGATGTCCAGGTCCGCCTGGAGCGCCCGATGCGCGAAGTGGGGATTGCACGCGCCCAGGATCTTGTAGGCCGGAAAGTCGACATCCAACTTCTTCTTGAACGTCGCCTTCACGTCGATCTCGGTGAGGACGCCGAAGCCTTCCGCGGCCAACCGCTCCCGCACCCGGGACTCGGCCTCGCCGGGGGACAGCGGGACGGATCGCTTCATCACGTAGGACATTCTATCGGGCTCCTGGGCGTCGCGTCGTCAGCGTGTCGCGCTTCGCCTCGGGGTTCGCTTTCTCCGGCTCGGTCGACGGCGGGTCCCACTCGATCTTGATCGGATCCAGGGCCTCGCGCGCGCTCCCAAGCTCGGCGTCGCCCGGCGGGAAGTCGTTGAGGTGGAGCATGTAAGCGATCGCGTCCGCGTATTCGCTCCGCCGCAGGCCTCCGGGGTTGTCCTCGGGCATGGTGTTGCGGAGCTCGTCGTAGAGCGTCCACAGCGTCGCCCCCTTCCAGCCCTCCAGGAACTCGCGCCCGAAGTCGTCCGTGGTGTGGCACTCCGCGCACACGTTCCAGAACAGCTCCTCGCCCCGCTTGGCCTGGGCCGTCGTGAAGACGCCATCGAGCGTCGTGCGCGCGGCGCCTCCGGCCGGGGCGGCCGCGGACGCCCCGGCGGGCGCCGTGACCCTGGTCGTGTCCTGGGCCGCGAGCGGTCCCGAGAGCCAGGCGAGAGAGAGGACACCGAGTGCGAACGATGGTGCGTGCATGCGCGCTTTCCGGGTGAGTGTCGATGGCGGCAAAAGGTGGACCTGGGCCGCCTCGCCGGGCAAGGGCGGCGGGGGGCTCCCGAACTGCCCGGGCCGGACGTCCAAGCCGGGCCGGCTCGGAGACGGCGGTGCCGCCCGGGACCGCGAGGCTAGACCGGCTCGGAGACGATCGGGTTGGCCAGCGTCCCGACCCCCTCGACCTCGATCTCGACCACATCGCCGGCCGAAAGCGGCGCCGTCACCCCCGGCGTCCCCGTGAAGATCACGTCTCCCGGGAGCAGCGTCACGTATCGGCTCGCGTAGCTCACGATCTCCTCGAGCGAGAAGATGAGATCGCGCGATCGCTCCGACTGCACGACGGCTCCGTTGAGCCTGGTCTCGATCGCCAGGTCGCCGTGCGGCAGCCCGCGCACCAGCACGGGGCCGAGCGGCCCGAACGTGTCGGTGCCCTTGGCGCGGAGCCACTGGAGGTCGTTCCGCTGCCAGGTCCGCTCGCTCACGTCGTTGCCCGCCGTCACGCCGAAGATGTGGTCGACGGCTTGCGCGGGGCTCACGCGGCGAGTCCGCCGGCCGATCACCGCGACGAGCTCGCCCTCGAAGTGCACCTCGGAGGCATCTTCGGGAATCACGATCGGCTCGCCCGGGCCGATGATCGATGTGGGCAGCTTGGTGAACAGGCCGGGTGCGCGCGGGGCCTCCCGGCCGCCCAAGTGGCTGCGGAAATTGAGGCCAACCGCGAGCACCTTGGAGGGCTCGCAGGGCGCGAGCAGCCGCACTTCATCGAGCGACGCCGTGCGACCCGCCCGCACCTCGCCGTCGTAGGGGGCATCGGCCAGCTCGTGCACGGCGCCGTGCTCCACGACGCCGTATCGCGCGGGGGCGGTTGCATCGTCGGCCCGCCGGTAGCGCACGTAGCGCCTCACGCGCGCCCCCGGGGGCCCGCTCCGGCCCTCCGGCGCGGCCGCGCCCACCACGTTACGCCCCCCCGCGCCCTCGCGCCGGCTAGGATCCGGCCGGCGTGTGGCTGGCCAGCTCGACCACGAAGACGAGGGGGGAGTAGGGGGGCACGCCCGGGCGCCCCGCCTCTCCGTAGGCGAGGTCGTAGGGCAACACGAGCTTGCGCCGCTCGCCGAGGCGCATGCCGGTCACGCCCTCCACCCACCCCGCGATGAGCGCCGTCTCGCCGAGGACCATCGGAAGCGGCTCCGGGGGGCTGTGGTCGTGACTGGAGTCGAGCTTGCTGCCG
>JBFIOX010000307.1:0-3112 GCA_041610455.1 Gemmatimonadota bacterium | reverse complement strand
GCGGCGCGAGGCGCTGCGCGTCCGCGGGACCGCGGAAGCCGACCGCGAGCGCGTGTTCGGCCCCATCGGGCTGGATATCGGCGCCCGCTCGCCCGAACAGATCGCGGTCTCGATCCTCGCGCAGCTGATCGCGCTCGGCCGCGCCCCTTGAGCGCCGACCCCGAGGCGGATGCGGTGGCCCTCGCCGTGCTCGCCGCGGGGGGGTCGCGCCGCATGCGGGGGGAGCACAAGCTGCTCCGTCCGTTTCCCGACGTGTCCGTCGTGCGTCGCGCGACGGAGGCGGCGCTGGCGAGCGGGCTCGGCCAGGTGGCGATCGTCGTCCCCGCGGCGTCCCATCCGGTGGCGCAGGAGGTGGAGGACCTCCCGGTGGCTCTGCTCGAGAACGCGCGCGCCGCATCGGGCCTGTCCACGTCCGTCCGAGTGGCCCTGGGCTGGGCGGCGGCCCGCGCGGCGGCGCTCGTGCTCCTCCTGGGCGACGAGCCGGGCGTCGATCCGGCGGTCATCCGCTCCCTCGTCGCGCATTGGCGCCGCGATCCGGTCCCCGCCCTGCGAGCCCGATACCGGGATCGGCCCGGTCACCCGGTGCTCGTCCGGCTGGACGCCCCGGCCGACCTCCCGTTCGACCTACCCGGCGCAGCCTCGGGTGGGCCGGCGGGCCCCCACGGCGACACCGGGCTCCGGCGCGTCCTCCCCCCCGAGGCGTGGCGGGATTTTCCGGTCCCTGCCGACGCTCCCGTGGACATCGACACGGAGGCCGATTACCGGGCCGCGCTGGCACGCCTCCCGCAATAGGAGGCTCGTCGCGGGTCCCACGGACCTCGCACTTTTCCACAAGACGAGGTCCGAGCCGAACCGATGTCGAGCAGAGGCTGGTTGGTCATCGCCGTCGTGGCCGCGTGGGCCACGACGTTGGGCTGGCACGTGAAGCGGCTGTACTTCCAGCCGGTCTCGGAGCTGCTGGCGCGGGCCGCCCGCACGATCCCTCCCGGAACCGCCTACTACTCGGTGCTGCGGGATGGTCGCGCCATCGGCTGGGCCCAGACCGACGTCGACACGCTGCCTTCCGCGTCCGGCTTCCTGCTCCGCGACCGGCTCATTCTCAGAGAGCCGCTCGGGCCCGGCCTGAGCCCCCTGCGCCTGCAGATCGACGCGACCCTGGGGCCCACGTTCTCGCTGCAGCGGTTCACCTTGACGGGCGAGGGGGTGCCGGGAATTCGCCAGGTCCGAGGCGAAGTGCACGGCGACACGGTCTTGGAGCTCGAATTGCGCGGGGACGGGCCGTCTTCCAGCCGCCGCATCCCGCTGGCCGAGCCCATCGTCGTCGCCGCCGCCTGGCCCCTGCGCTTCGCGCTGGTGCGCGAGGTGGAGCCGGGAGAGCGGTTCGAGCTCCGCATCTTCGATCCGCTCACCGGGACCCCGCGCACCACCCGTCTCACCGTGCTCGAACAGAAGACCCGTACCTTTCCCGACAGCGTGACGGCGGTCGACGGACGCTGGGTCGCGGTGCGCGCTGACACCGTCCGCGCCTGGTGGGTGGAGCACGACATGTCGGGCATCTCGCTGCGCGCCTGGGTCGACGAAGATGGGCGCATTCTGGAGGCCGAAGCCCCCGGCGGGATCAAGCTCGAACGGACGGCGTTCGAGCTGGCGTATTTCGGCGAGCGGGTTCCCGACGGGCTCCCGGCGATCCCGGGATCTCCCGCGGCCGAGCCCGCGACCAAGGAAGAGGCACGATGATCCGACTCGAAGGGCTGACGAAGCGATACGGGACCTTCACCGCGGTCGACGGGATCGATCTCGCGGCGCCCAAGGGCGAGCTGTTCGGCCTCTTGGGGCCGAACGGGGCGGGGAAGACCTCGACGTTGCGCATGATCGCCGGGATCCTGCGTCCGGACGGCGGACGGATCCTCATCGACGGATTCGATGTGGTCAAGGAGCCGTACTTGGCCAAGGCGAGGCTCGGCTTCGTGCCGGACCGTCCGTTCGTGTACGAGAAGCTCACGGGGCGCGAGCTGCTCCGCTTCGCGGCGGGCCTGTACGGGCAGGAGGGGGAGGAGATCGAGGCGCGCATCGAGGAGCTCCTCTCAATGTGGGAGCTCGAGCGCTGGGCGGACGAGCTGGTGGAGTCCTACAGCCACGGGATGCGGCAGAAGCTGATCATCTCCTCCGCGCTCGTGCACCGGCCGCGGGCCCTGGTGATCGACGAGCCCATGGTCGGATTGGATCCCCGCGCCGCCCGACTGCTCAAGGACCTGCTCAAGGCCTTCGCGGAGAGCGGCGGCACGGCCCTCATCTCGACGCACACGTTGGAGTTCGCCGAGACGTTGTGCCGTCGCATGGCCGTGATCGACAAAGGCCGGATCGTGGCTCAAGGCACGATGGACGAGTTGCGCGCCCAGGCCGAGTCGGACGACCGGGGTCTCGAGGAGATCTTCCTCCGGCTCACCGGCGGCGCATCGGAGCGGGAGCTCCAGCGCGTCCTGGCGGGCTGAGGGGCCGGCCACGTGGACGCCCGATCCTTCGCGGCCTCCGAGCCGGTTCCCGTACTCGCAACCGTCCGCCTGCTCCTGCGCCCCAAGCTGCTCAGCGCGCTGGGGCGGGGGGCGCGCGGCCGTACGATCGGCACGCGGATTCCGCTGCTCGCCGGCTCCGCGGTCCTCGCCTTCGTCTTCCTGTTCCTTGTCGGCGTCCGTCTGCTGCGTACCCTGCGCGAGGTGCCGGAGGTGGGGCCACTCCTCGCATCCAAGCTGCTGGGCCTGGCGCTCCTCTTGTTCCTGGGGATCCTCCTCCTCTCGAACCTGATCGGCGCGCTCTCGTCCTTCTTTCTCGCCAAGGACCTGGGGACGATCCACGAGGCGCCCGTCGACTGGCTCGGAGTGTACGGGGCGCGGCTCCTCGAGACGCTCGGCAGCTCGTCGTGGATGGTGCTCCTCATGGTCGTGCCGGTCATGGCCGTCTACCAGACCGTGTACGGCGGCGATGTGGCCTTCTACGTGCTCGCCCTCGTCACGCTCGTCCCGTACCTGCTCATCCCGGCCGCGTTGGGAAGCGCCATCACCCTCATCCTGGTGCGCGTGTTCCCGGCCCGCCGCACGCGCGACATCCTGGCGTT
>JBFIOX010000306.1:0-3125 GCA_041610455.1 Gemmatimonadota bacterium | reverse complement strand
AGGTCAAGCGCCCCGCGCTCGAGGCGCGCCCGGACGCCCCGGCCATGGATCGTCTCTTCCTGAAGATGGTCGAGAACGGCTGCTCGGACCTCCACGTCTCGGCCGGCAGCCCGCCGCTCTTCCGCAAGGACGGCCGCATCACCGACCTCTCGGGCGAGCCCAAGCTCTCGGCGATACAGAGCGAGGCGCTCCTCATGGGGATCACCCCCGACCGGTACCGCAAGCAGTTCGAAGAGCGCAACGACGTGGACTTCGCGTACGAGATCAAGGGCGTGGCGCGATTCCGCTGCAACCTGTTCCGCGACCGCAAGGGCATCGGGGGCGTATTCCGTCAGATCCCGGCCGACATCCTCACGGCGGAGGCCCTCGGTCTGCGGCCGCAGCTCCTCGAGCTGTGCCAGCTCAAGAAGGGACTCATCCTCGTCACCGGGCCCACCGGATCGGGAAAATCGACCACGCTCGCGGCCCTCATCGACCACATCAATCGGACGCGCGAAGACCACATCATCACGATCGAAGACCCGATCGAGTTCGTGCACGACAACCGGAAGTGCCTCATCAACCAGCGCGAGGTGGGAGAGCACACGAACAGCTTCAAGGTCGCCCTGCGCGCGGCGCTGCGCGAAGACCCCGACATCGTCCTCGTGGGAGAGCTCCGCGACCTCGAGACCGTCGAGATCGCGCTCGAGACGGCGGAGACCGGACACCTGGTGTTCGGTACGCTCCACACGAACACCGCCCCGGGCACCGTGAGCCGGCTCATCGACCAGTTCCCGGCCGGCCAGCAGGCGCAGATCCGCACCATGCTGGCCGACACCCTCAAGGCCGTGATCGCCCAGACCTTGTGCCGGAAGACGGGGGGCGGCCGGGTGGCGGCGCTCGAGGTCCTCGTCGTCAACAACGCCGTGGCCAACCTGATCCGCGAGGACAAGGCCTTCCAGATCCCGTCGGCCATGCAGACGGGACGCGCGCAGGGCATGAACACCCTGAACGATGCGCTGCTCGATCTGGTGCAGCAGAAGGTGGTCACGGCCGAGGAGGCCTATTGGAACGCGGTCGACAAGTCCGAGTTCCTGAACATCCTGAAGCGTAACGGGATCAAGCTCCCGGGCGGCCGAGCGGACTGAGGCGACGCTGGAGGCGCGGACCTAGGCGGGATCCGGGAACGCGTCGTAGTAGCCGTCGCCGTACACGCGCAGCACCGAGGCGACCTCGATGCGGTAGCCCGCGTACCACTCCCGGTAGCGTTTCTTCGCGGCCAGGTGCGCAGGGTGGCGGGCGAACTCCTCCAGCGCGGTCATAGAGTCCCAGTAGTACACCACGGCCAGGTTCCCCTCATCATCCCGCCACTTCTTACGGTCCCGGTAGCCCGCGATCGCCTCCGCGGCCGCGGCGGCGCTCGCATCGAGCGTTTCGAAGTCGGCGTCTCGCTTCGTCTGTCGAAAGATGAACGTGGCCGTGACCACGGCGTCCTCCCGGGGTGCGGCGTGAGCGGATGGGCCAGTCAGCGGAGGCATCCTATCGCTGGGGGCGTCACGCGTGCACGCCCCGCCGCGTTACTCTGGTGGACTCGCCGGCCGTGATCGCCCATGAGACGGCGAGCCACGCGATGGCGCGCCGGGCGCCAGGAGAGGACGCTCGTGGAGAAAGCCCCACGCCTTTCGGTCGGGATGGGCCTCGCGCTGCTCGCCTGCGCGGGGGATCCGTTCGGCCTCGAGCCCGGCACCCGTTACGTCCTCACCTCGGCCGATGGCGCTTCCCCGCCCGTCGTCCGGGTGCTCGGTCCAGGTACGTCGCTCACGCTCGAAGCGGATACGATCCGCATCCTCAGGAACCTCGCCTACACGCGCAGCACGACCATCGTGGCCGAGAACTCGGCGGGAGTGGTGGCGGCAGAGGGTTCGCATCGCGCCGCTGGCGCGTCGAGCGTGACCGAGCGGGGCGTGCTGGAGCGGCTCGGTGACCGTTTCGTACTCCGTTTCGAATGCCCCGATCTGGCCATCTGCGTCGCGCCCGACACGATCTCGTTCACGCCGACCGGCGCGCTGATCGAGCGAAGCTACCTCCTGAACGGCGCCCGCCTGGAGTACGATCGCCGCTGAGCGCCCCCTCGACGGCGCGCGCCTCGCCCTCCTCGCCCCGACGCTGGGCCGCCCCCCCGACTCACGCTGTCAAACCCGTCCCTGGGCGATACCTTCGTCGGATCGTCCACCCGTTCGTCGGACCACAGATCGAGAGCCCACTATGCGACGCTTCCGGACCGGCAGCTTCGGTAAACTCTCCCTCTTTTCGCTCGTCGCAGGACTCCTGTCCGCCTCGCTTCCCGGCCAGGCCGACGCGCAACGAAGCAGCGAAGGCGTCGAGCAGGAAGAGGAGGACGCCCCCCCGACGCTGAACGCGGGGCTCGTGTCGGGCCTCCGCTGGCGCAGCATCGGTCCCGCCATGGCGTCGGGCCGCATCGCGGACATCGCGATCGACCCGACCGATCGCAGCGTGTGGTTCGTCGCCGCCTCCTCGGGCGGGGTGTGGAAGACGACCAACGCGGGCACCACCTGGAGTCCGATCTTCGACAACTACGGCTCGTATTCGATCGGCGCCATCGCGCTCGATCCGTCCAACCACCTCACGCTGTGGGTGGGCACGGGGGAGAACAACGGGCAGCGCTCGGTGGGCTATGGCGACGGCGTCTACAAGTCGATCGACGGCGGGCGCTCGTTCGACAGGGTGGGCCTCGAGCGGTCCGAGCACATCGGGATGATCGCCATCCATCCCGAAGACTCCGACCTGGTGTTCGTCGCCGCGCAGGGTCCGCTGTGGGCCGCGGGCGGAGATCGTGGCCTCTATCGCACTACCGACGGGGGGGGGACCTGGGACCGGGTGCTCGAGATCGACGAGCACACGGGCGTGAACGAGGTCTACTTCGATCCGCGGAATCCGCAGGTCATGTACGCGGTCGCGTGGCAGCGCCGCCGCCATCAGTGGACGATGATCGACGGCGGCCCGGGATCGGGGATCCACAAGTCGACGGACGGCGGCGAGACGTGGCGGGCCATCGACCGGGGGCTCCCGTCGGGGGACAAAGGCCGCATCGGGATGGCCATCTCGCCGCAGAACCCGGACGTGCT
>JBFIOX010000305.1:0-3133 GCA_041610455.1 Gemmatimonadota bacterium | reverse complement strand
GCTTCGGGACGATGGACGAGGTGTTCGAGACGCTCACCCTGGTCCAGACCGGCAAGATCCACGACTTCCCCGTCGTCCTCGTCGGAGAGGAGTATTGGTCTCCCCTGCTGGCCTTCCTGCGCGATCGCTTGTTGGCGCGCGGCGCCATCGCGGAGGCCGACCTCGAGCTGTTGTTCGTGTCGGACGACGTGGAGGCCGTGCGGCGGCACATCCGCGAGCGCGCGGTGGAGCAGTTCGGGCTCACCTACGGACCGCGCCTGCATCCGCGGGCGGTCCTCGGAGAGCGCGCGCTAGGCTGAGGGGAGCGGGGCGGCGACTCCGCGCGCTTCGGTGGTATGAGTACCTGCTCCCCGAACGAGGGCCCGAGCCGGATATGCGTCCCCGGACGTGTGGATCACCGAGATCCCGGCGTTCGCGGATCCCTCGACGGGAGCCCCCGCTGCAATCACCTCACTCGGGGGCGACGTCGATCACCAGCCTCATGCCGGACTCCAAGTGCTCGGCCACGTGACAGTGGACCATCCAGCGACCGGGATTGGAGAGCTCGAGCAGGATGTCCGTGGTGGAGCCGGCGGGGACCAGCACCGTGTCCTTCCAGGCGAGGTTGTGGTTGGGCACGCCATCCTGCGCCAACACCAGGAAGCGCTGCCCGTGGATGTGCAGCGGGTGCTGCATGGCGTGGAACGCGCTCCGGTCGTTGTGCAGTCGCAGCTTTACGACATCGCCCACCCGGAAGGTCCACGCGATGTCCTCGTTCTCGCGCCCCGTGGCCGCATCGCGCAGGACCCAACGGACTTCGCGACCCGTCGTGGCCCAGTTCATCATGGGCATCGTGCCCGTCCACTCCACCGGGTTGAAGTATACCCAGTCGTAGAGCATCGACTGCTCGATCGCCGGCGGTAGGTCCTCGACCTCCAGCGTGAGCACGAGCTCGCGGTCGGGCGGGGCGTCGAACCTGTCGCGGTAGGGATCGATGTCGGCCACCACCTCGGCGTGCTCGCGCAGGGTCTCGAACGAGGGCCCGGTCGAGGGCGCCGGTCGTCCGGTCCTGGTCCCGGTCACCTCCACGGTGCCGAGGCGGATGGCCTCGGCGCGGAACACGCCCTGACGATGATTCACGCCCTGCACGTGGTTCACGAGCGCGAACGCGCCCGGGGCGTCGAAGCGCACCTCGACCACGTACCGTTCGGCGGGGGCGAGCACCACGCTGCGCGCCAGCTCCTCGCGCTCGAACCGGCTCACATCGGAGGCGACGACCTTGATCGGGAGCCGCGGCGCGGAGTCGCCGGGGGGCAGCGCAGGGCTTCCCGCGGGCAGCGAGGCCACCGCCTCCGCCGGCACGAACGAGAGGTTGAACGTCCGTGTGTTGGAAGCGTTCGTCAGGTGGAAGCGCACGACCTCGCCACGGGCCACCTCCAGGCGGTAGTCGGGCTCCCCGTTGACCAGCGCGAGATTCCCGAAGCGGCCCATGAGCATGTAATTGGCCGATTCGCCGCCGAAGGGGACGACGCCCGCTCGGTCGAGCAGGATGTCGTCAAGCATGAGCACCGCCTCACGGTCGACCGGGCCGTAGTAGTCGGGTCGCGACGGGGCGACCAGGATGTTGCCGTACAGACCCAGCTCCTGCTGGATGTCCTCGCGGTGGTGCGGGTGATACCAGTAGATGCCCGCATCGCGGAAGAAGACTCGGTAGCGGAAGCGCTCGCCCGGCGCTACTTCGCGCTGGGTGAGGCCGGGCACCCCGTCGAAGCGGTTGTCCAGCCGGACACCGTGCCAATGGACCGTGGTCGGGAGCGGCGTCCGATTGACGAAATCGACGAAGATCGTCGCGCGGGCGGGCACCTCGAGCAGCGGTCCCGGGTGCTGTCCGTTGAAGGCCAGCATCACGACGTCGCGGCCGGCGATCGTGCGGCGAACGAACCCCGCCTCCAGGTCCAACGTGCCCCCGTCGGGGAGCCGGATGACCTCGTGAGGCCGTGACGCCGGCACGTCGGCCAGGCTTCCCGCGTCGGGAAGGAACGGCGTCGCGCGGGGCTCCAGGTCCATCATCCCGGGGAGCATCGGGATGTCGGCGTACGTGGGGGGATGCTCCCACACGTGCGCGTGGCTCCGCGCGGCGCGCTGGGTGGCGGACGGGGCCTGCGCCAGCAGATCGTGGGCCTCCATGCGGGTCGAGGGCGAGCGGCCCCGCAGCACGAGCGGGCCGCCGCGGACCTCTACCTCGGGGGACGCCTCGGCGCTGATCCAGATCAGGTACTTGTTGAACGCCACGCGTCCCAGCGCGAACTCGCCGTTCCCCACCGCGGCCAGCTTGACGACGGGATCGAGCTCGAGCGGCGTGGCCCACGCCACGTAGGCGGTATAGGGGCCCAAGGCTTCCGGGGTGGGCAATCCCTCGATCGTGGCCTTCAGCTCGCGCACGTGGTGGCCCTCGGGGGTCACGGTCACTCCGAACGGCGAGGGGACGCGGCCGAGGGCGATCGCGCCGCGCGCCCCGGGGGCCGCGGCCGCCGCGAAGAGCTCGATGCAGTGGAGGTCGGCGGTCTGGGCCGAGAGGCCGGGAGCGCCGCGGGGACCGGACGCCGGCGGTCCGGAAGGCGCGCCCGCCGCGCACGCCATCGGGCTGGCGGCGGCCTGGGGCGGGACCGCGGCAGGGGAGGTCGGAGCGGTCGGGGCGGGGGCGCTGGATTGCGCGGCGGCCCCGGCCGAGGGCCGCGGGCCGAGCGCGAGCGCCGCCGCTATCGCGCATCGTGCCACTCGGGTCCCGCGTCGAGGCGTCACGCTGCGCACCCGCCTCGCTCGATCCCGCTCCCGCTCCGGACCGCGTTCAGTCGCGCAGATCGGGGAGCGGCTCCCCCTCCGGGATGAACCGGAGGGCCACGCCGTTGTTGCAGTACCGCTTGCCCGTCGGTTTCGGACCATCGTTGAATACGTGGCCGTGATGGCCACCGCAGCGCGCGCAGTGGTACTCGGTGCGCGGGATGAGCAGCTTGAAGTCCCGCTTCGTCTCCAGACTCCCCGGCAGGCTCTCGAAGAAGCTCGGCCACCCCGTGCCGCTGTCGAACTTCATGTCGCTCGTGTAGAGGGGCAGGTGGCAGGCCGCGCAGATGAAGGTCCCGGCCCGCTTCTCCCG
>JBFIOX010000304.1:0-3149 GCA_041610455.1 Gemmatimonadota bacterium | reverse complement strand
CCGGGCCGCGACCGGCCGGCGATCGCACGGATCGCGCGCCACGCCCTGACATGGACCGCCCTCTCGGGGCTCGCCGCGCCCGCGGCGCGCGCGCAGAGCCTCGACGTACTCGACCAGTTCGCCCGGCGACTGGCGGCCGACGTCGCCGCGGACGGGGTCGGGGGCATCACGGCGGGCGTGTTCCGCGGCGACCAGCTGCTGTGGGCGCAGGGGTTCGGGTGGGCCGACCCCGAGGCGCGCGTGCCGGCCGGCGTGCGCACCATCTACCGCACGGGCTCGTTCTCCAAGTCGTTCACGGCGGTCCTGCTCGCGGACCTGGCCGAGGACGGCGTGGTGCGGCTGGACGACCCGGTCGAGGGCGCGCTTCCGGAGGCGCGCGGGCTCGCCGACCCGCCCGCGGGCGCGCCCCCCATCACCTTCCGACAGTTGGCCAGCCACACGGCCGGGCTCATCCGCGAGCCCGAGCTGGACGGCGCGGCGGCCGGCCCCATCGACGACTGGGGACACAAGATCCTCGCGTCGATTCCGCACACGCGGTTCTACGGCATGCCCGGCCAGGGCTACCGCTACTCCAACATCGGCTTCGGGATGCTGGGCTACGCGCTCCAGCGCGCGGCGGGGTCGTCGTTCATGCGCCTCATGGAGACGCGGATCTTCGTGCCGCTCGGCATGTCCTCCACCACCTTCATCGTGGGTCCCGGCCTGGCGCGACGGCTCGCGGTCGGGCTCGCCAACGGGGACGATGGAGCGGTCGACGCGGAGTTGCCCGCGCGGGAGCACGCGGGGCGGGGCTACAAGGTGCCGAACGGCGGCGTGTATTCCACCGTGGGCGACCTGGCGACGTTCGCCGCCGCGGTCATGGGCCGGACCGAGCTCGCGCTCCTCGGGGACCCGATGCGGGCCGAGGTGTTGCGACCCCAGACGCCGCCCGAGTCCGAGACGCGCTACGGCCTTGGCTTCTTCTTGCGCGAGGTCGTCGTGGGCGGACGCGCGGTGACGTTCGCGGGCCACGGGGGCTCGGTGGCGGGATACAACGCGTATCTCGTGTTCGAGCCCGCCAGCGGGTACGGCGTCGTGCTCCTGCGCAACTACAATCGCGGCGCCACGAATCTGGGGCGGGCGGGCGATACGCTCCTCCAGGCCCTCCTCGAAGCAGGCTGATGCGGCATGACGCTGCGGCGGTTGCACCTGGTCGTGGGGATCGTGGGCATCCTCGCCTTCCTCGCGACCGGCCAGTACATGGACAAGCTCCTCGGCCACCTGGTCGGATACGACGACACGACCCGCATGCTCTATCGCTCCACCCACCTCTATCTGCTGCTGTCCGCCGGGCTCAACCTGCTGCTCGGTCTCTATCTCGAGGCGAGTCCCGAGCCCCTGGGCCGTGCGCTCCAGCGGCTCGGCTCGCTGCTCATCCTGCTGGGTCCGGCGCTGTTCGCCGTCGGCTTCTTCGTCGAGCCCGGGCTGCGGGAGCTGGCGCGTCCCTGGTCGCGTCCCGCGCTGTACGCCGCGTTCGCGGGCCTGCTGGCGCACCTGGCGGCGCGCGTGGCGCTCCGCGCGCCGGCGCCCCAAGATGGTGAACCGTTGACGAGGAGAACTTCGTGACGCTCGCCCGCTTGTTCCTCATCTACGCCGTGCTCATGCTGGCCGGGTTCGGTGTCCTGTCGCTCCTCAACCCGCAGGCCCTGGCCCGCATGGTCGGGATGCAGCTCACGACGACCACCGCGATCTCCGACGTGCGAGCCGTGTATGGAGGTCTGGAGATCGCGCTCGCGCTGTTCCTCGTCTGGTGTCTGCTCGACGCCTCGCGGATGTCGCTGGGACTCGGGTTCACGGCGGCGGCCTTCGGGTTCGTGGCGGCCGGGCGCGGATTGGGCGTGCTGCTCGACCGGCCGGTCACGTCGCTCACCCTCAAGGTCCTGGCGGTGGAGGCGGCGACGGCGTTGGTCGCGTGGCTCCTGTGGAGCCGCACGAGCTGAGAACCGGTGTCCGTAAAGGAAGGAGCCCTGGAGAGCATGAAGGATGTCGTCGTGCGGTGGTGGACCTACACGGTCATCGCGGTTACGGGTCTGGGCGCGGCGGGGACCGCGCTCGCGGCCCAGGCGCCCACCAAGGTGCTGGTTCGCGTGATCGCCAAGGACGCCAAGATCATCGGCTCCAACGTGGGGGCGGCCCGGATCACGGTGCGCGACGCCGAGACGGGCGCCGTCCTGGCCGAGGGGGTCCAGTCGGGCTCGACGGGCAGCACACCCAACATCATGGGGGCGATCGAGCGCGGCGCCACGGTGTTCGACACGGAGGGCGCGGCGGCCTACGTGGCCGAGCTCGACCTGGCCCGCCCCACCCGCGTGCTCATCTCGGCCGAGGGGCCGCTCGGCGCCCCGCACGCCATGCAGACGGCGAGCAAGTCGCTGCTAGTGGTGCCCGGACACGACGTGCTCGGCGAGGGCGTGATCCTCGAGCTGAACGGCTTCGCCGTCGAGCTCCAGGCCCCGGCCGAGGGGGCGGAGGTGCGTGCGGGACGCGCGTTCGAGGTGCGGGGAAAGGTGACCATGCTGTGCGGCTGTCCCACCGAGCCGGGTGGGATGTGGGATTCGAGCGGCTACGAGATCCTGGCGCGCGCCGTCAGGGACGGGGAGACGATCGGCGAGTGGCCCATGGCGTACGCGGGCACGACCAGCGAGTACACGGCCTCGGTCACCCTCGCGGTCCCGGGTGAAGTCGAGCTCCAGGTGCTCGCCATCGATGTCGGCAAGGCCAACGCGGGCCTCGCCACCCGGGTCATCACGGTCCGCTGATGCGGCGCGTCGTTCGATCGCGGTGTCCGAAGGGCCCGCCGTGTATGGGGATCGCGGCCGTCCTCCTGGCGCTCGGCCTGCCCGCCACCGCTGAGGCGCAGGAGGAAGAGGAGCGGGTGCTCGAGGTCTGTCCGGTCGAGGACGCCTCGCGCATGCAGGTGGGGATCGAGGGGATCGTGCGCGATGACGAGAGCGAGGTACCGCTGCCCCGCGCCACGGTGATCCTGCGCTACGAGGAGGAGCGCGACCTTCCCACGCCCCCCGACGTCACCACCCAGACCGACGCCCAGGGGCGGTACCGGATGTGCGGGCTCGAGGCGTTCCGCGAGGTGCGCGTGCGCGCCACCTACT
>JBFIOX010000303.1:0-3162 GCA_041610455.1 Gemmatimonadota bacterium | reverse complement strand
GGGGGGGGGGGGGCGGGGGTGACTGGAGTCCGCGGCGTGCCCGAACACGATCGCGTACCCGCTCTCCTCCAGACGGCTCACGGCCCCGCTCATGGTGCACCGATCCTCGTCCAGGGCGACCGACACCTCGACCTCGTCGCCCACCTCCAGAGTGGGCATGTCGGCGTCGGCGAACTCCACGAAGATGCCGCTCAGGCTCAGGTCTCGCGGGTGCGCGGTCACGGAGCCGAAAGCCCCCGCGAGCGTGACGTTCAGACGGGGCGTGACGACGGGCACGCGGAATCCGCGACGGCGGTTGACCTCGCTGAGCCGGATGCTGCGCATGAAATCGAGCAGCTCGCCGACCCCGGCGGCATCGAGACGGAGCTGGACGTCCGGCTCGCCGCGCCGGCGGAGCGTGAGGCTGTTCCCGTCGGTGGCGACGATGATGTCACCGATCTCGATGTGGTCCATCGCCTCGCTCTCCCGAAGGTAGGCCAACCCGACGAACGCCCGATCGAGACGCACTTCCTAACTAGCGATCCGCCGCGGGAAAGGCCATACGGGCGGCCTCGTCTTCGGCCGGGCCCGAACGGCCACGGATCGGTCCCCTGGCCGCGAGGAGCGAGGGAGCGGTCCGCCTTGGCGCGGACCATGAGACGCCCGCCCCGCCGCCGTACATTCAGTGGCGTGTCCATCGAAGCACTGCGAGCCGAGCTGGCTCGTGTCGACCGAGAGCTGCTGGCGCTGGTCGCGCGGCGGCAGGCCATCTCATCCCGCATCGGTGACGCGAAGCGGGAGGCGGGCGTCGCGCTCCGCGACTTCGAGCAGGAGAAGACGGTGATCGAGCGCGCGCGCGCGCTGGCCGGGGAGCTCGGCTGCCCGGCCGACCTCGCCGAAGCCCTGCTTCTCCTGCTCATCCGGTCGTCGTTGACGGTCCAGGAACGGGATCGTGTGGCCGCCGGCGGTCTGGGCGGCGGGAAGAGGGCTCTGATCATCGGAGGGCGGGGCAAGATGGGTGGCTGGTTCGCCCGGTTCCTCGAATCGCAGGGGTTCCGGGTCGAGATCGCGGATCCCGCGGGCGGCGACCACGACGACTGGCGACACGCCGAGCTGGGGCAGGACGTGATCGTGGTGGCGACCCCGATGGCGGTCGGGAACGACGTGCTCCACGGGCTGGCCGAGGTCCGGCCGCCGGGGCTCGTGTTCGACGTGGGCTCCCTCAAGGGGCCGCTGCGCAGCGGTCTGGCGGCGTTGCTCGCCCGGGGAGTCCGGGTCACGTCCGTCCACCCCATGTTCGGCCCCGACACCGAGCTCCTGTCGGGCCGGCACGTCATCTTCGTGGATGTGGGCGACGAGGACGCCACCGCTGCGGCCGAAGCCCTGTTCGCCCCCACCATGGCCACCCGCGTCCGCATGGACCTGGACAGTCACGACCGCGTGATCGCCTACGTGCTCGGCCTCTCGCACGCGGTCAACATCGCGTTTTTCACCGCTCTGGCGGAATCCGGGGAGGATGCGCCGCGTCTGGCCGATATCTCGAGCACCACGTTCGACGCGCAGCTGGCGGTGGCGAGCGCGGTCGCGGAAGAGAATCCCCGCATGTACTTCGAGATCCAGGCCCTCAACCGCTACGGGGACGAGGCCCTGTCGGCCCTGCTTTCCGCCGTCGATTCGGTCCGCAGCGCGGTTCGTGCCGGCGACGAGGGCGCCTTCGTCCGTCTCATGGAGCGCGGGCGCGCGTACTTCGACCGCCGACCCTGAGCGGGTCGGCGGCCGGGTGTGTCAGTCGGGAAGCCGCAGCGCGACCAGCGATCCGGGGTGCCGCGAGCCCCCGACCGCCATCACCACGTACTGGACCCCGTCGTGCAGGTAGGTCATCGGCGCGGTGATCGTGGGGGCCGGCAGCTCGACCGAGCCGAGCGACTCGCCGGTCCACTTGTCCACCGCGTGGAAGCGCGGCTCTCCGCCCCGTCCCTCGCCGTACATGAGCAGCGTGCTGGTGACCAGCTTGGTCGCGTGCGCGCGCTGACCCGTGTTCGGCAGCTCCACGCCCCGCAGCATCTCGTGCTCGGCCACCTCCTGGGGCGTCTCGCCGTTGGGGATCCACCACAGGTGCTCGCCGGTGTTGAGGTCGATGGCGGTGATGCGGCCGTACGGAGGCTTGAAGAGCGGCAACCCTTCGGGTCCCGGCACGCCGCCGGGGCCGACCGTGACCCAGTCGACGTTGGATTTGGGGTCAACGTCGGTGCCCGGACGCAGCCTCGGGGCGCTGCACCCCTTGGTGGAGGCCACGTACATGATCCCGGTCTCGGGGTCGACCACCGCGCCGCCCGGAATGTTGGCGCCCCCGTTGGAGCCGGGGCAGTGGATCGATGCGGTGCCGGCGGGCCCGCCCTCGACGGCGGGCGGGTTGAACAGCGGGCCCATGCGGTAGTCGGCCACGATCTCCAACGCCATCCGCCGCAGCTCGGGGGTGAAGTCTATGAGGTCGTCCTCGGTGATCCCCTGCATCTCGAACGGCGCCGGCCGGGTGGGGAACGGCTGCGTGGGCGAGGTCCGCTCTCCCGGCACGTCGGACTGCGGCACGGGACGCTCCTCGATCGGCCACACGGGCTCGCCGGTGGCCCGGTCGAGCACGTATACCCATCCCTGCTTGGTGGCCTGCGCCAGCACCGGGATCCGGCGGCCTTCCACGGTCACGTCCACCAGGCTCGGAGCGGTCGGCGTATCGTAGTTCCAGATGTCGTGATGCACGAATTGGAAGTGCCACCGCCTCTCGCCCGTGGCCACGTCGAGCGCGATGACGCTCGTCGAGAAGAGGTTGTCGCCCGGGTGGAAGCCCCCGTAGAAGTCGATCGTCGGCGGATCGGTGACCACGTAGACCAGGCCCAGCTCCGGATCGGCCGACATGGGCGCCCAGGCGGATACGTTCCCCGTGTACGACCAGGCGTCGCTCTTCCACGTCTCGTGTCCGTACTCGCCGGGCTGCGGGATGACGTTGAACTTCCAGAGGTGCTTACCGGTGCGCCCGTCGTAGGCCAGGATGTTTCCCGGGACGTTCTCCTTCATCGTCTGGTAGTAGCCCTGCTCGTGCGAGTTGCCCACCACCACCACCCCGTTCACCACGATGGGGGGAGACGAGCTGGTGATGTACCCGATCTCCATGGGGATGCCCGCGTC
>JBFIOX010000302.1:0-3201 GCA_041610455.1 Gemmatimonadota bacterium | reverse complement strand
CCCGGGCGCGGCCGGCGGTCGCGGAACGGGGGGGAAGAGGAGGTTGGACAGGATCATCACGCCGATCATCAGCGCGATGGCCAGCAGCAGGCGTCGCTCCATCAGCCCTCGCGACGAGGCACGGGGTCGTACCCGTGCGAGCCGAAGGGGTGGCAGCGCAGGAGGCGACGGAGGGCGAGCCAGGCGCCGCGCCGGGCGCCGTATCGCCGGACGGCCGTGAGCGCGTACGCCGAGCACGACGGGGTGTACCGGCACGTCCCCGGCAGCCATGGGGAGATGACGGCCTGATACGCCCGGATACAGGCGATCATCACCGCGCGCACAGCACCTCCAGCGCCGAAATCAACGAGTCTCGCAGCCCGACGTACGTTGCCTCGTAGGCGGCGGGTTTCGCCTTCAGGATGAAGTCGACCTCGAGACGGCGGGTCAACATCTCGGGCATCCACTCGGTTCGCGCCACCTCGAGCAATCGCCGGCGCACACGGTTCCTCTCCACGATCGTGTGGCCGTGGCGGGGAACGATCACGGTGACTCGGGGCCGGCCGGCTGTGGAGGGCGCCGCGAACACGTCGACCAGCGATCCGCGCAGCCGACGGCCACGCCTCAAGACCCGTCGGATATCGCGCGCGCCTCGAAGCCGGGCCGCGCGGGGCAGCCGCAGGCCCGAGACGCGGGCCGCCCCGGAATCAGCGGCTTCGTCGCTTGTTGCCGAACTCGTCACTGACGGTCAGACGGCGGCGGCCTTTGCGTCGACGACGTGCCAGGACCCGGCGCCCGCCTTTTGTCTTCATGCGCGCGCGAAAGCCGTGGTCCTTGACCCGCTTTCGATTCGTCGGCTTGCTGTATGTCGGCTTGCCCATGGTCCTTCCCGAGGCCTGGAGGCGCCAGTGCAGATGTCCTGCGAAGCGAGCCCAAAAGTGTAGACGCGAGCCAGAATCGTGTCAAACTCGCCGGCTCGCGATGGCCTCGCAGAAGAGCGTTCGGCCGCCAGGCGGGCCCCCGCCGGCCGTACCGGGGCCTAGGTTTGACAGCCCCATACCCCGCTTCTACAATCATCGGCCCATCACGAGTTTTCCGCACAGCCGCGACGCGATGGAGCTGACTGCAACCGAAGCTTGGACCAAGATCCGCGCGTCCGCGCAGAGCGTTCTGCCCGAGCAGACGTACCGCACTTGGCTGGCCTCGACCGACGCGGTCTCGCTCTCCGACGACACCCTCGTGGTCTCGGCCCCCACGAAGTTCGCGGTCGAGTGGGTGGAGGACAAATACGGCGCCCTGCTGCGCGATATCGCCGAACGCGAGATCGGCTCGCCGCTCCACCTCCGCTTCGAGCACCAGGGGGGCGACGAGCGCCTCGAGTTTCCGGAGCTCGGCGAGTTGGGGTCGCGGACAGGGGCGCCCGCACCAGAGGCGGCGCCGCGGCCCGCCGCCGCGGCCACGGCCCTCAACGAGCGGTACACGTTCGAGCGCTACGTGATCGGTGGAAACAACGAGCTCGCCGCCGCCGCCTGCCAACGCGTGGCCAGCTCACCCGCCGCGGCCTACAACCCCCTCTTCATCTGGGGCGGTACCGGCCTCGGCAAGACGCACCTCATGCACGCCGTCGGCCTCGCCATCATGGGTCGCTTCCCGGACCGTGAGGTCGCGTACATCCCGTCGGAGCAGTTCACGAACGAGATGATCGAGGCGATCAAGAGCGGGCGGACGCCGCACTTCAGGGAGCGTTACCGGCGCATCGACGTGCTGCTCGTCGACGATGTGCACTTCATCGCGAACAAGGAGGGCACGCAGGAAGAGTTCTTCCACACCTTCAACGCGTTGTACGACGCCCACAAGCAGATCGTCATCACCAGCGACCGGCCACCCCAGGAGATCCCGGGGCTTCAGGAGCGGCTCGTCTCGCGCTTCGAGTGGGGGCTCGTCACCGATATCCAGCCGCCCGACCTGGAGACGCGTTCCGCCATCCTGCGCAAGAAGGCGGGCGAGGACGAGATCGACATCGACGATGACGTCATCGAGTACGTGGCCCGGCATCGCCGCACTTCGGTGCGGCAGCTGGAAGGCGCCCTCATCAAGCTCCTCGCCTTCAGCTCGCTCACGCGCCGCGAGATCACGCTCGACATGGCGCGGGATGCGCTCGGGCCCGAAAACGAAGCCATCGATGCCGGCCCCGCCCCGACATCGCCCGAGCTGGTCCGGTCGCGTACGGCGGAGGCCTGGGGCGTGTCGGTCGATGCGCTCGTCTCGAAGAGGCGCAACCGCACCGTCACCGTTCCGCGCCAGGTGGCCATGTACCTCATCAAGGTCAACCTCGACCTCCCGTACTCGGACATCGGCAACCTTTTCGGGGGCCGCGACCACTCGACGGTGATCCACTCGGTCAACAAGGTCGAGGCGGACATGGCGGCGGACACGGGCTTCCGCTCGCGGGTCCTGCAGCTGCAGCAAGAACTCTTCAGGCGCTGAGCCGACGATTCGGTGGCCGGGACCCAGCGCCCACGGGGTGGAAGCGGCGTTGCAGGGATTTTCCACGCGCGCCGGAGCGACTCCGTGGACTGGCGTGGCGCTCGCGGGGATTCATCACCCTACGCCGCGAGCCCCCGCCTTCCCATCCCCGGTCTTTCGACGCCCTTCCCGAGCTTTCCACACGCCCGGGGCCGCGGCGACCCGCACGGCGCGCGAAGGGCGCCCGCTTCTCCACATTCCAACCTCCTCTACTACTACGGCGATGATATCTATATCATAAACCGATTCAGTTACTGCGGTGGACAACGCGTACATCCGTCACCCGAACGACACGCTTTTCCGACCACCCGACTCGAAGTCTCGGAACGCACATGAAATTCTCCATCACCAGAGAAGCGTTGCAGAGCGGTCTCGGCGCCGTGGCCTCGGCCATCCCCACGCGCACGACCCTGCCGGTCCTCTCGAATATCCTCATGCGCGCGGAGAAGGAGGGGATCCAACTGAGCGGGACGGATCTCGACATTTCGGTCTCGCTCCGCGTGCAGGCCGATGTGTCGGCGCCCGGAGCGGTGACCGTCCCGGCCAAGAAGCTGGTCGAGATCACGAGGGTCCTCGAGGATGCGCCGGTGAAGATCTCGGCCGAGGGCGCGCAGGTACAAATCACCTGCGGCCGCAGCAAGTTCAAGCTGTACGGTCTGGCGGAGGACGAGTTCCCGGCGTTCCCCGAAGTGGACT
>JBFIOX010000301.1:0-3211 GCA_041610455.1 Gemmatimonadota bacterium | reverse complement strand
TCCTGGCCGCGCTCTCGATCGTGGCCGTGGGGGCGGCGGGGCGGTTGTTCGATCGCCCTCGTCTGCCGATCCTGGCGGCGCTCATCCTCCTCATGCTGCCCCGCTTCACGGGACACGCCTTCATCAACTCCAAGGACATCCCGTTCGCGATCGGGGTGACGTTCGCCATGGCCGCGCTGGCGGCCTTGTTCATAGAGCGCGACGATCGGTGGCGGCGCGTCCTCGCCGCGGGGCTGGCGCTCGGACTCACGCTGTCGCTCCGTCCCTCGGGGCTCGTCGTGATGCTCGTCTTCTTTCTCGGCATCTCGGCGCTCACCCGCCTCTTCCCCGCGCCCGCGGGGGCCGGTCGGCTACGGGGCTCCCGCAAGGGCCTCGTGCTCGGGGTCGCCTGGCTGACGCTGTACGTGACGTGGCCCTGGGCGCACCTGCGCCCGATCCGGAGCACGCTGGAGGCGGCGGCGTTGGCGCTCGCCTTCCCCCGTCCGATCCCCGTGCTCTTCGAGGGCCGGTACCTGGCCAGCGACGCGCTCCCGTGGTACTACCTCCCCAAGTTCCTCCTCATCACCACCCCTCCCACCATCCTCCTGCTCGCGGCGATCGGCATCGCGATGGCCGCGCGGTGGACGTGGAGACGCGAACCGGGTCGGGCGGCGCCCATGGGGGCGATCACGCTCATGTGGCTGTTCCTGCCGCTCGCGGCCTTCGTCGTGCAGCGCCCGACCATCTATGACGGGCTCCGGCACTTCCTCTTCATCCTCCCCGCCCTGGCATTGCTCGCCGCGCTCGGCGCCACCGCCGTGCTGGACACCCTCGGGCGGCGCGTGGGGGTCGGCGCGGCCTGGCTCGCCGTGGGGGCGCTGGTGCTCGCCCCGCTCCCCTGGCTGGTGCGCCTGCACCCCTACCAGATGACGTACTTCAACGCGTTCACCGGAGGGCTGGAGCGGGCCGCGACGCGCTACGAGTCGGACTACTGGATCACGGGCTACCGCGAGGCCATGACGTGGGTGAACCGCGAGGCGGCGGCCGCGCCGGACGCGGTCCACCGCGTGCTCTTGGGCGGCTGGCCCATCCCCGAGACGGCCGCGCTCGCCGACGGCCCGGAATGCTGGACCGCGCGCCGACCGCCCCCTTCGTCGGTGCCCGTCGATCCCCTCATGAAGGACGCCGCCGCGCATCGCGCCGCCCCCAACGTGCGGGTGTTCGTGCTCACCGAACTGTGGGAGACCGGCGTGCCGCCGAGCGACATGGACTTCTACGTCGCCACGACGCGCTTCCGATCGAACGAGTGCTTCGGCGAGGCGCCCGAGGTGCACCGCGTGGGGCGGGAGGGGGCCACGTTCGTGGTGGTGAAGCGGCTCGCCGCGACACCCGGGGTCCGCTAGCCGACCCGGTTCCGCCGGATTCGTCGGGCCCTATGCCCGTCCGGGGAGCGCGGTCACCGCCGCCGGCGATTCGGCCGACGGCTGTGCGGCGGGCGTCACGAGACCCATCGCCCGGATGCGCTCGCCCATGTAGGGATGCTCCCGCGCGACGGCGAACACCGGGTGGACGGGGAGCAGCACGAGCATGGGGTTCCGGTGCTCGAAGGCGAGGTCGAACCAGTGCAGGGCCTCCTGCGTGTCGCCCAGGATGAAGCGCGTCAGCCAGCGGAACCAGGCGCCGTCCTCTCCCATGAGCTGGGCTTCGGCGCGAGCCACGATGCGGCGAGCTTCCTCCTGGGCGCCCACCCACGCGTAGACCGCCCCGAGGATGTTCAGGATGTCGAGGTTGGGGGTCGCGGGGTCGATCGCCTCGGCCTTTCGGGCCAGCTCGAGCGCGCGGGCCGACTTTCCGCGCAGCACCTCCGCCAACGCCGCGAATACGGTGAAGTAGGCGAACGTGGGGTGCCGCTCGGCCCCGACCTCGAGGCAGTTCACGGCCTCCTCGAAGCGGCCCGCCATCAAGTGGCTCCAGCCCCGCATGAGCGAGGTGGAAGGGCTCAACGGGTCGAGGTCGCGAACCTTGTGGATGTAGGTCTCCGCGGCCGCGAACTCGCCCACCGCGCACAGGAGGAAGATGAGGTCGACGAGCGCGTCCAGGTTCCCCGGCTCGAGCTGTATGGCGCGCTCGAGGGCCTCTCGCGCCCCGGCCGCATCCCAGTCCTGCACGAAGCGGAGGTACCCGAGCACGGCGAGCGCGTCGGCCGAGCTGGGGTCGAGCTCGTGCGCACGGGCGGCGGCAGCAGCGGCCCGGGGCAGCATCTCGATGCCGGGCTCGAACCCGAGGCTGGCCATCCACACGTAACGGCGCGCGAGACCGGAGTGTGCCGGCGCGAAGTCGGGCGCCCGCTCGATGGCCCGCTCGAAGTAGTGCACGGCGCGATACGCCTCCGCCGGGAGAAAGGCGGTCTGATACCGTGCCCGGAGGAACAGCTCGTACACCTTGGGGTCGATGGGGGCCGCGCTGGCCAGCCGAGCCTCGTCCTCCTCGCTGAGCGTGGCGTGCACGGCCTTGGCCACGGAGCGCGCCACCTCTGCGTGGATGGCGAGCACGTCCGTGAGGTCGTGTTCGTACGTCTCCGCCCACAGCGTTTCCTCGCGCGAGCCCTGCAGGAGCTGGAGCGAGATGCGCACCCTGTCCCCCCAGCGGCACACAGAGCCTTCCATGACCGCGCACACGCCCAGCTGGGACGCGATCTCCGGGATGCTCAGCCGCGTGTTCTCGTAACGAAGCATGGTCGTGCGCGAGATGACGGAGAGCGCGCCCAGCTTGGAGAGCTCGGCGATCACCGCGTCGTGCACGCCGGCCACGAAGAACGCCTGCCCGGGGTTCTCGCACAGGTTGACGAACGGGAGCACGGCGATGGACGGCTTCTCGACGGGAGCGGGGGCGTCGGTGGCGGCGAGGACGAGCACTTCGGGGACCACCTGCGTCGCCGTCGCCATCTCGTCGGCGAAGGCGCGGACGGTCTGGAAGCGGTCCGCGGGCGTCTTGGCCAGGGCGCGCTCCACGGCGGCGACGACGCGCGAGGGCACGCCCGGGCGGGCCGTCGTGAGGGGCGGCACCGGATCGAGCGCGTGCCGCGCCATCACCACGAGCGGGGTGGGGCCCGTGAAGGGCGGCTCCCCGACCAGCATCTCGTAGGTGACGCACGCCAAGCTGTAGAGGTCCGACCGCGCGTCGACCTCGGCGCGCCCCGTCGCTTGCTCGGGGCTCATGTAGTGCGGGCTGC
>JBFIOX010000300.1:0-3234 GCA_041610455.1 Gemmatimonadota bacterium | reverse complement strand
GCGGCGCTGCGCGCGGCGCAACGTAAGGAATCGGCGATGGCCCGCCCGGACGGCCCCGCCTACGTGGTGCTGACCGCGGACGAGGTGGCGTCGCTCATTGCCGTGCGGCTCGAGCCCTTGCCGCGCACGGCGCTGGACTCGCTCCAGGTGGTGCTCGCCGATGGCCGCTTCGGGCTCGCCGCCCAGCTCAGCACCGAAGGGCTGAGCGCCGCAGCGTTGGGGCCGCTGGCGGAGTTCGTGGGACCGACCCAGCCCGTGCGGCTCGCGGGTCCCGTACGGATCCTGGGTCGGGGGCGCCTGGGGTGGGAGCCGGACGAGGTCGTGATTCGCGCGATCCCGCTGCCGCGGGCGGCGGTCACGCGGCTGGTGGAGCATCTTACGGGGGACGCGCGTGGGGTGTTTATCATTACGGTGCCCGAGACCGTAGGAGACGTGCGGGTGCGGGTGGACGGAGTCACGTTTTACCGACGGACGGAGTAGTGCCGCGACGCGTAATGGTGGTCGACGACGAGCGAGGGGTCCGGGAGGCCCTGCGCCAGGTCCTCGAATACGAGGGGATCGAGGTCCATGCCGTGGACAACGGCCAGGCCGCCCTCAAGGCGTATGCCGAGTTCCATCCCCATCTGGTGCTGCTGGACGTGAAGATGGCGGGGATGGACGGGCTCGAGACGCTGACGCGGCTCCGCGAGCTCGACCCCGTGGCCCAGGTGGTGATGATCTCGGGGCACGGCACGATCCAGACCGCCGTCGAGGCGACGCAGGGGGGCGCGTTCGACTTCATCGAGAAGCCGCTCGACACCGACCGCATTCTGCTCACCCTGCGGCATGCGTTCGAGCACGTCGATCTCAAGTCGGAAAACGAACGGCTGCGCGAGCGGGTCACCGACCGCTACGAGATCGTGGGGCAGAGCCCGCAGATCCGGAGCCTGCTCCAAGCGATCGAGAAGGTCGCGCCGACCAATGCCCGCGTACTGATCACGGGCGAGAATGGCAGCGGGAAGGAGCTGGTGGCCCGGGCAATCCATCGGCAGTCGCCGCGGGCCGCGCAGGCGTTCGTGGAGGTGAACTGCGCCGCGATCCCGAGCGAGCTGATCGAGAGCGAGTTGTTCGGACACATGAAGGGGTCGTTCACGGGGGCGTTCGCCGACCGGGCCGGCAAGTTCGAGCAGGCGGACGGGGGGACACTGTTCCTGGACGAGGTGGGCGACATGAGCGCCGCCGCGCAGGCGAAGGTGCTCCGGGCGCTCGAGGAGGGGGTCGTGACCCGCATCGGCGCCCAGAAGTCGGTCGCGGTGGATGTCCGGGTGATCGCCGCCACGAACAAGGCCTTGTCGGAGGAGATCGCGGCGGGCCGCTTCCGCGAGGACTTGTATTACCGCCTGAACGTCGTGCCGGTCGACGTCCCGCCGCTGCGCGCGCGACGGGACGACATCCCGCTGCTCGTGGAGAAGTTCGTCGGAGACCTCGCCGCGTACGGCGGCGTCAAGCCCAAGCCGATCGGCGCGGATGCCCTCGAGGCGCTGAAGACCCGGGACTGGCCGGGCAACGTGCGCGAGCTGCGCAACATGGTGGAGCGGGTGCTGATCATGTCCGCCGATGACCGTGTGGCGCGCGCCGACGTGGAGCGGGTGGCCGGAGGGGCGATGGTCATGGTGGGGGCGGAGCTCGCCCAGTGCCAGACGTTCGAGGAGTTCAAGGAATCGGCGGAGCGAGCCTTCCTGGCGGCGAAGCTGGGCGAGAATGACTGGAACGTGAGCGAGACCGCGCGGAAGCTCGACATGCCGCGCAGCAACCTCTACAAGAAGATCGAGAAGCACGGCTTGGCGAGACAGTGAGCGTGACATGACGAAGACGTTCAAGAACTTTATCGGGGGCGAGTGGGTCGAGCCCTCGACGGGCGCGTACCTGGAGAACCGCAACCCGGCCCGGTGGTCCACCGTGATCGGGCGCTTTCCCGACTCTGGTCCGGAGGACGTCGCTCGCGCCGTGGCGGCCGCGACGCGCGGGTTCGCGCGCTGGTCCGCGACGCCGGCGCCGCTCCGGGGCGATGTGCTGCGCCGGACGGGCGACCTGCTCGCCGCCCGGAAAGACGAGATCGCCGCGGCGATGACGCGGGAGATGGGCAAGGTGCTCGCCGAGACCCGTGGCGACGTCCAGGAGGGGATCGACACCGCGTACTACGCGGCGACCGAGGGGCGCCGGCTGTTCGGCCACACGGTGCCGTCGGAGCTGCGTCAGAAGTGGGCGATGTCCTACCGCCGGCCCGTGGGCGTGGCCGGCGTGATCACGCCGTTCAACTTCCCGCTGGCGATCCCCACCTGGAAGATCTTCCCCGCTCTCGTGTGCGGGAACGCCGTGATCTTCAAGCCCGCGGAAGACGTACCGCACACCGCGACGCTGTTCGTGGAGATCCTGCTCGAGGCCGGGCTCCCGCCCGAGGTGATCCAACTGGTCCACGGCCGCGGCGAGGTGGTGGGCAAGGCGATCGTGGAGCATCCGGCCGTCCCGCTCGTCTCCTTTACCGGCTCGACCGAGACGGGCGCGTTCATCGGGCACACGTGCGGGCGGATGCACAAGCGGCTCTCGCTCGAGATGGGCGGCAAGAACGCGCAGATCGTGCTGGCCGACGCGGACCTGGACCTCGCGTTGGACGGGGTGCTGTGGGGCGCGTTCGGCACCACGGGCCAGCGGTGCACCGCCACGTCGCGCTTGATCGTGGAGGCGCCGATCCACGACCGGTTCGTGGCCATGGTGTGCGAGGCGGCGGGCGCCCTGCGGCTGGGCGACGGGCTCGAGCCCACGACCGACGTGGGGCCCCTGATCAACGAGGCGGCGGGGCGCAAGGTGGAGGCCTACGTGGAGATTGGCAAGAAGGAAGGGGCAACCCTGGCGCTGGGGGGTGAAGCCCCGCGCGACGGCGCGCTCGCGGACGGCTTCTTCTATCGGCCGACGGTGTTCACCGGCGTCATGCCGTGCACGCGGCTCGAGCAGGAGGAGATCTTCGGCCCCGTCTTGAGCGTCGTCCGCGTCGCGGATCTGGACGAAGCGATCCGAGTCAACAACGACGTCAAGTACGGGCTCTCCAGCAGTCTGTATACGCGGAACCTCGCGGCGGCCTTCCGAGCGATGACCGAGCTGGACACCGGCATCTCGTACATCAACGCCCCGACGATCGGCGCCGAGGCGCACTTGCCGTTCGGCGGCGTGAAGCAGACGGGGAACGGCCATCGGGAG
>JBFIOX010000299.1:0-3243 GCA_041610455.1 Gemmatimonadota bacterium | reverse complement strand
GCCGAAGTGCGCCAGGACGTCGCCCTCGAACACGTGCCGGTCCTCGATCGGGAACGGCCCGCCCGCTCCTCCGCCACCGCGCCGGTCCGGCTGCGGGACGCGCCCCTCCACACCCGACCGGCGCCGATCGTACACCCCGGCCGTGGGCACGATGAGGTCGTTGCCGAGCTTCTTGAAGATGCGCTCCGCCGCTTTCCCGACCACGAGCTTCCCGAGCACGGGGTCCTTGGGCTTGAAGTCCGATGCGAGCGCGTAGTAGCGCGTGTCGATCGGACCCCCACGCCCGTCCAGCCAAGCCTGGAAGTCGCCCCGCGGGACCATGGCGCGGATGCCGTCCAATCCCTTCATCGCGCCGGTGGCGAGCTGCTTGGCCACGCTGATGACCATCTCGATCACGTCCACCACGCCGGTCTCGATAGGCAGCACGTCGAACAGGTTGAACAGGTTGGTGTAGCGGTCGATGAGCGCCGTGAGGTGCTTGGGGTCGGCCAGCTCGGTCCCCGCGTTGGGGGCCCCGGCGAACACGATCTTCCCCACGCCCAGGCTGCGCGCCCCGTTGGCGCCCGCCAGCTCGCCCTGCCGCTCGGCCAGCACGCGGCCGACCAGGCCCCCCCGCGCGTGGCACAGGAGATCCAGCTCGAGCGACGCCTCGGGCGGCAGATGGCCGATCAGCCATTCCACGTTGGCCCGCGGATCGTCCGACAGGGTGTGGTGGTCGAAGGCGAACACGCGCCCCTCGTACTGCCGGTGCAGCGTCTCGACGAACTCCCTCGGCAGCGCGCCGAAGGCGGAGTGGGCCCGGCTGAAGGTCCCGTGCAGGAGGAGCAGCGCGCGACCGCCGCTCAACCGGGCGAGCCCTTCGCGGTCCACCGTCGCATCGTCGACGAGCACCCCGGCCTCCGCCGACGTGTAGTCGTCGGGCGTGAACGTGCGCAGGCGGTAGGGGCGCCACTTCGCCTCGAACTTGCCCGCGAAGAAATCCCCCACCATGCCGATGCCCGGCTCGATGAGCGGGAAGACGAGCTGCTGGATGAACTTCTTCCCGACCGCGCCGATGAGCCCCCGCTTGGCCGGCTTGTCGGGGGCCTTCTCCACCGAGCGCGACAGCACGTAGCGGCGCGATCGCGGTCCGGCCCCATCGACGCTGCGGGTCGCGGGCTCGTCGTCGGGCTCCGCGAAATGCCAGGTGAGCAGGCCCGCCTCATTGGTGGCGAGCACCATCTGGCCGAAGTCGGCGCCGGGATCGCGCAGCTCGAGCTCCATGGCGGGCTCGCCGTCGCCGGTCGACCGCATGGCGGTCCCCACCTCGCGGGCCTGGGCGATCTCGATCGTCTGGCGCGGCTCGACGCGGGTGCTGTCGAGCGCCCGGGTCAGCGGCCCTCCCACCATCTGGGCCGCCGCGGCGCGCTGGCTGCGCCACGGGTGCACCGTCGCCTCGCCCTCGAGACCGGGGCTGGTGATGGTCGCGGCCCCCAGATCGAGGGGCTCCCCACCCGGCTTGAGCGCGTCGGACGTCTTGCGCCGCGTCACGTAGGACTTCTCGACCGTGGCCCATTCCGGGCCGGCATCGGGGATCACGAGTTCCGCGCTCCGCATGCCACGCCCGGTCGCCGTGCGCATGAGGGCCTCGAGCGGCGTGAGCCCTTCGAGCGATCTCGGGGGGTCGGCGGACCGGTACGCCTCCGCGGCGAGAAACGAGAAGTCGGCCGGCTGGGTGGTGACGAACAGCTTGAACACCTCGGTGCCCTCGATGGGGGCGTCCTCGCCTGCCAGCCGAACGAGCGGGAACTTCTCCGGCAGCTTGGCGCGCAGCTGGGGGACGCGCGTGGTCCCATTGGGCAACTTGAACTTGAGCATCTCGCCCGGCGCGAAGGCATCGTGCGCCCCCGGCGGGGGATACTGCAGCTTGATCTCGCCCGCCGGGTCGAAGTCGAGGAAGTTCACGTACAGCCGCTCGGAGTGTCGGTTGGTGACGCGCAGCTCGAAGACGTCTCCCTCCTCGAACACGATCTGTCCGCCCGCCGCCTCCGGCTCGGCTTCGACCAGGCTGCCGTCGGGAAGGACGCGGAAGAACTCCATCGTCACGGCTGCCGCCAGGCCGGAGCCGGGGTTCGAGAGCGCGAGCGCCTGCCGGTAGCGGGCCAGCTTCTCCAGGTTGTCCACGAACACGGCCGTCTCGCCGGCCGGCTTGAGGGGCAGCACGACCTCGCCCTGCTCGCCCACCGCCACCCAGGTCGGCTCGGCGAGGGCGCCGAGCTGCGGGACCGGCGCCTGCGCGGCGTCCCCGGCGGCGTCGGCACGAGGCTCGAGCAGGTAGACGCGCACGTCCGCGGCCGCCCCCTCGTCCACCGCGGCGAGGATCAACGATGCCTCGACGCGCTTGCGCAGGGCGTCTACTTCCGTCTGGTGCGCGGCCGGCCCGACCACTTCGCAGCGCAGGCGGAGCTCGCCGTAGGAGTGTGCCGTTTCGATGGCCCGGGCGCCGGGGACGATGGCGTCCGGGGCCGTCTCCGCGAGCACCTTGGCCTCGCTCTCGACCGCCCCCACCGAGACGATCTCGACTTCGCCCAGGCGTTCCGTCTCGTCGGTCACCTCCGCCGTGCCCGCCGGCACGACGCCCCATCTCGATCTCACGGTCATCCCGTGCGCCGCGCCCGCTCCCAGCGTCACGGTCTCGCCCGACCGGGCCAGCACGCGCACGTACCGCATCGGCGTGATGTCCCGCACGCCGAACAGCTCGCGGTCGAGGCGGCCTTCCATCTGCGGATGCTGCTGGGCGCAGTTGGCGGTGACGCGGCCGCTGATGCCCTCGAACACGTCGCGGTAGGTGGTCCCCGGGCCCGCCTTTCGGATCTCCTCGGTCAGATACCAGGTGAGCGCGCCGTGCGCGATCTCCGTGTCGCCCACCACGACCCGCTTCTCGGCCGACTTCTCCTCATCGGCGCAGCCCGCGATGAGCACGTACTTGTCGGACAGCGACAGCCAGCCGCTGGGGCCCGGATTCCGGGCGGAGCGCATCATGGGCTCCGGTCCGATGGGCGACGGTGGCAGCTCGTCGGCCTTGCGCGCGTCGGTGGGGATGGCGCGCACCTTGGTGCCGAACGCGTCGCGCGTGATGGTCCCGGAGTGACAGCAGTCGAAGATCAGGGTGGTGTACGAGGTCTTCTCGCCCAGACGCTGCAGGAAGAGGTGGAGCTCGTCATCCGTGATGTCGCGGTTCTCGTCCGGATCGCGGCCGCTGTC